>SKQM01000067.1 GCA_007119005.1 Thioalkalivibrio sp. | reverse complement strand
GAATACCGCAGCCAGCAGTTCACCGTCGTGGGGGCCGTGGCCAATCCGCGTGTGTACTCGGTGAGCCGGCAAACCACGCTGATCGAGGCGCTCGCGATGGCCGGCGGCGTCACGCAGGGCGCCGGCGACATCGCCTATCTCACCGACCGGGCGCGCAATCCGGACACCGGCCAGTTGCAGACGCGCACCCTGTTGGTGAGCCTCGATGAGCTGATGCGTGACGCCGCCGCGCACAACGTCGTGCTCGGAGAGAACGCGTTGATCAACGTTCCGCGCAGCGGCTTCGTGTTCGTGGAAGGCGCGGTGAACCGCCCCGGCGGGGTCACGCTGCGCGGGGACATCACCGTGCTGAAGGCCATTGCCGAGGCCGGGGGCCTGAAGTTCGAGGCCGACCAGACCTCGGTACGTGTGCTTCGACGCAGCGTCGCGACCGGCGAGTGGAACCACCTGGAAGTCAACTACCGGCAGATTCGTGACGACCCCGGCCGCGACATGCGGCTGCGCGACGGCGACGTGGTCGTGGTGGACACCAGCGCGCTGAAGGCCGGTTGGACCGGGTTCTGGCGCCATGCCGCGGGGCTGGCGCTGTTCGGATGGCGGCCCCTGCAGTGAGAGGCCAGCCAGCCGTGCCGGGTTTTCGTGAAACTCCACCCCAGACCTTGCGGGTGATTCCCCCGGGGAGGGCCCATGACACTCGGACATGAGCCAGGCCGTCCCGGTCATCACCTCAAGCCGGTGGGCCACCCAACCGGGAACAGGGACATGTCCGTCCAGCCAGGGGCGCACGCGGACGAAGACGACAGCATCGATTTGCACGAGTACTGGCGGATTCTCCTGAAGCGCCGGGCCCTGGTGCTCAGCGTATGGGCCAGCGTCGTGGTGGTGGCCCTGATGGCGACCGTGCTGATGCTGCCCGAGTACCGGGCCACCGCTACCCTGCAGATCAACCCCGATGGCAATCGGATCCTCGCCTACGATGACTTCGAGGCGTCCAAGAGCGGCGCCCAGAGCATGCAGCAGTTTCTGACGACGCAGCATGGGATTTTGGCAAGCCGGTCACTGGCCGAGGCGGTGGTGCGCAACCACGGTGTGTCCGATCACCCCGAACTGGCCGGGGAGCTGCGCCAGCGCAGCGTTACGGCCGAACTGCGCGGGGTCGCGCGTCTGCTGCTCGCGCTCGTTCGGCCGGGGGACAGCCAGGCCGATGCTCCGCAGCCGGGCGTACAGGGCGACGCCGAGGAGCGCAAGATCCAGACGGCCACGAATCGGCTCCGGTCCCGCATCGAGGTGCAGCCGGAACGCAACTCCCAGCTTGTGCGGGTCAGCTTCACCAGTTTCGACCCCGAACTCTCCGCGCGGATGGCCAACGCGGTGGTGCGCGAGTATATGGAGGGCACGATGCAGCGCCGCTACGACGCCGGCAGCGAGGCGCGGCGCTTCCTGCAGGACCAGTTGCAGGCGATGCGGATTGCGCTGGAGCGCTCGGACTGGGAGCTGGCCGATTTCGCGCGGCAGGTCCGCGTCTCCGACCTCGCGGCGAACCAGGAGATGGCGCGGGAAGGGCTGCGCAGCCTGAACGAGAGTCTGGACAACGTGCGCAAGGAACGGGTGCAGCTCGCCGGCTGGCGCGAACTGGCCCAACGCGGCCGTCTCGATCACCTGGATCCGGTGGTCAATAGCCCGACCATCGCCGAATTGCAGAAACGGCTGCTCGACGCCTCGACGGAATACGCGGTGTTGTCGGAACGCTTCCTCGACGACTACCCAACCGTGGTCGAGGTCCTTCGGCGCATGGAACTGCTGCGCGCCGAGATTGCCGCGGAGCGGCAGCGGATCGCCGAGGGCATCCTCGGGCGCTTTGAGACCCTGCGCGCGCAGGAGGCCGCGCTCGAGCAGGCCATCGCCGAGCGCGAGGAGCGCATCATGGCGCTCAACGAACAGGCTGTGCAATTCAACATCCTGCGTCGCGAGCACGAGACCAACCGCGAGCTCTACGACGGCCTGCTGCAGCGCATGAAAGAGATCGGCGTGGCCGCGGGGGTGCAGGAGAGCAATGTCGCGGTGATCGACGCCGCCCGCGTGCCCGGCGGTGCCTTCCGACCTGTGCTCACCAAGAATCTGGCCATTGCCTCGATGCTGGGCCTGATGTTCGGCATCGGGCTTGCGCTGCTGCTCGAGTTTCTCGACCGGACTGTGCGGCACGCCGACGACATCGAGCGGCTGGTGGATCTGCCGGTGATGGGCCTGGTGCCGCTGGCGATCGACCACGACAAGGCGACAGCGCTGCAGCAACGGCCGGCCTCGCGCAACCCGCTCAGCCACTGCAGTGCCCGGCGTCCGGATTCGGCGGTCTCCGAGTCCTTCCGCTCCCTGCGGACCAGCCTGATGTTCTCGACGCCCGAGGGCATGCCGCGCACGGTGCTGGTCACCAGCACGCTGCAGGGCGAGGGCAAGAGCACCACCACGGTCAACCTGGCCACGGTGATTGCCCACAACGGCGCCCGTGTGCTGCTGATCGATGCCGACCTGCGTCGGCCGGTGCTGCACCGCGACTTCGCCGTCCCGCGCGCCCCGGGGCTGACCAATGCCATTGCCCAGTTCGAGCAGGGTACGGCCATGGACCGCTCGCTGATCCGCGCAACGGATATCGAGGGTTTGTCGGTGATGGCGGCTGGGCATGCGACGCCCAAGCCCACCGAACTGCTCAGCTCGAACCGGCTGTCCCAGGTGATCGCCGAGTGCCGCGAGCGGTTCGACCACGTGATCATCGACGCGCCGCCGATCCTGGGAATCGCCGACGCGGTCGCACTGTCGCGCATGGTCGAGGGCGTGATCGTGGTCGTCGCGGCCGGGCAGACCGGCAAGGAGAATTTCCGCGGCGCGGTGCGGCGGTTGCAGCAGGTGCAGGCGCCGCTGCTTGGCGTGGTGCTGAACCGCGTCGATCTGAAGAGTCCGGACTATGCCTATTGCTCCTCGGGCTACTACGGGTATCAGGAGGCGAGCGCGACCCCGGAGACCTCGGAAACCCCTAAGCTGCCCGTCAGCAAGGTGTCCTGAGTCAAAGGGATCGCGGTGCCGAACCAGACTTCCCCGCGCTGGCTCTTCGTCGCTGCCGCCGGCGTCGTGGCCTTGGGCATCGCGTCCTTCGAATATCGAGCACTCGGTGCGGTCGACCGTGGCTTCCCCGTGGTCAACGAGCCGCGTGACCCGCGGGTGGAACTGCCCTGGGGCGGGCTTGCGGGCCGCAGTCTCGCCGCGATCGCGGAAGCGAACTGGCGTCAGGATGCCGAAACGGCGGAATCGCTTATCGCGCGGCACTTGCAACGTTACCCGGTGGACCCCAGTCGCTGGTATCACCGCGCGATCATCGCGCGCGACCTGGGTCATGATCCCGATCGGGTGCTCGCGCATCTTGCGGCCGCCGTCGCCGTGCAGCCGGGGCATCGGGAGGGGCGCTGGCGGGCGGCCACCCTGGCGCAGCTCATGGGAGACCCGGATCTCGCCGCTGCGCACCTCCGCGCTTGGCTGAACGGCCAGCCGCAGGCGGCCGGGCAGGCGCTGTTCGCGGCGGGTCGGTGGATCGGCGATCCGGAGGAGTTGCTGGACCGTGTCGTTCCCCACGGCGAGGCCTACCACGAAGCGGTGCTGCGGTTTGCCCGCCAGCACGGCCGCTTTGATCTCGCCCGTGCGGCCTGGGCGCGGCTGCCCCGGCCGCGTCCGCCGGGGGACGACAGCCTGCTCGATTTCGTGGATCTCGCGCTGGCCCAGGACGACCACGAGGCGGCGATGGCGGCCTGGAGCGAGACCTATCCCGACTATCGGCGGGGCCAGGTACCGAACGGCGACTTTCGCCACAGCCTCGACCGTGCGCGCGGGCTGCATTGGGACACCCGGATGCCGGCTGGCGCCCGGGCCAGCCGGGACACGCAGCGTTTCATCACCGAGCCGGCCAGCCTCCGGCTCGATTTCGACGGCCAGGAGACCCTGCGTCTGGGGCGCCCGTCGGTGCGCATCCCGGTGGCCGCGCACCCCGACGGCTGGG
>SKQM01000081.1 GCA_007119005.1 Thioalkalivibrio sp. | reverse complement strand
GCAGATCTTCCACCACCGACAGCAACTGGGCGCGATCGACCGGATCCCGCCGCCCCAGTGCCAGAAGAGATTCGCTGTACAGGCTCGCGGCGGCAAGCGGTTGCGCCAGTTCGTGCACCAGCGAGGCCGCGAGCACGGTCACCGAACTCAGGCGCGCGTTGTACGCGACCTCCTCCCTGCGCCGGCGGCTCTCCTGTTCCGCGAGCACCCGCGCGCTGATCTCCATGTGCGCGACCACCGCCCCACTGAGCCCCCGGCCAAGCGGGGTCACCGTCATCAGGAACCAGCGCGGGAATTCGGGGTGGTGGCAGGGGTACTCGAGAGAGAACTCGGCACGCTCCCCGTTGATCACCGCCTCGATGCCGGCGCGCGCGCGCACCCCGAAGCCTTCGGGATCAATGTCAGAGTCCGGCAGACAAGCCTCGAGATAATCGATACCGATCCCCTCTGCCAGTTTTGCGTCGCCGCTGTTCTCGCACGCGAAGCGGCGCCAGGCCTCGTTGACCGCGATGATACGACCCGTTGCGTCCAGCACTGCGATCTGGGCCGACAGCGCATCCAGCACGGCCTGCCGCTCGCGCTCGCTTTCGAGGCGCAGGGTCTCGGCCGCCACAACGGGCTCGGTCTGGGGGTTGATCCGCACGATACTCGCTTCCGTCTGGAGACGCCGATACCCGGCGGCTGCAGCCTTCATCGACCGCGGGGGTACCTAGGGAAGCACTGAGCAATGCCCTTCGACAGGCTCAGGGCGAACGGCAAGCGCGTGATTCCGTTCGTGGTGAGCTTGTCGAACCACAAACGGAATCGACTCGTTCCGCTTTTCCCTCGGTGCACCGGATCATGAGGCCAGGTGGATCGGAGGGCTGCCCCGGGGCGGCCCGCTGCAATGAACTTAGTCACGTTGGCGCCGGGAAACAAGTCGAACCTGCGGAACGGATCCACTTGGCGACCCGCTACCGCACAGGCGGGTTGTGGCGAGTCCCGTTTGAACTCAAGGCCCTTCGACAGGCTCAGGGCGAACGGGGGCGTGTCCCACTCGGGTCGAAGGTCGGGCCGTGGAACGCTTTCGAGTGCATAACCGCTGCAAATCTCTCGAAGACGCGGCGCCTTGTGTCCTAGAATGGGGCCTACCTGTGAAGGAGACGACCTTGTCCGACCTGGATCCCAATACACTGCTCGCCTACCGGCCCGCCGCCGATGGTCTTTCGGGCCGGGTGATTCTGGTCACCGGAGCGGCCGACGGCATCGGTCGCGAGGTGAGCCTCGCCGCTTCCGCGGCCGGTGCCACGGTCATCCTGCTCGACCGGGACATCAAGCGCCTCGAGAAGGTCTACGACACCATCGAATCCGCGGGAAACCCGCAGCCCGCGATTTACCCGCTGAATCTCGAGGGCGCGACCGTCAAGGACTACGCTGACCTCGCGGACAACGTGCTGCAGTCGTTGGGTCGACTCGATGGGCTCGTACTGAACGCCGGCTGGGCTGGCACCCTCACCCCGCTGAAGCACTACGACCCGGAGCTGTGGCTCCAGGTGATGCAGGCCAACCTGCATGGCCCGGTGATGCTGACCCAGGCTGTGCTGCCAATGCTCGAGAGCAGTGGCCGGGGATCGATCGTGGTCTCGACCCAGAACGCCCGCAAGGCCTTCTGGGGTGCCTTCGGAATCGCGAAGGCGGGGCAGGAGGCACTGATCGACATCCTCTCCCGGGAGCACTCCGGCGAGCAGGGCTTCATCCGCGTGAACGGAATCGACACGGGTCCGGTCCGCACCCGCTTCCGTGCGCTGCACTATCCCGGGGAAAACCCCGCCCTGCTGCCCACACCGGAACAGGTGGTCGGGCCATATCTCTATTTCCTGGGCCCGGATTCGGGACAGATCACCGGGCAGAACCTGTCACTCGAGGGCTTGATCGGGCCGGTCTGACTGCGGTATGTGTGGCACGAAGTGCATCACCTTCTCGACCACGTCGACTTTCAGGTGCGCCTCGGCGCGGAACCGGCCCGCGTAGGCCAGATCCTCTTCGCGCAGTTCATAGCAGGTCGCCCCGCTGATATCGGTGAGCACCGCCGGAATGCCCGCCTCCTGAAACGCATAGTGGCGCTTCAGGTAGAAGCTTTCGCAACACATCCCCACATAGGCCGGAACCTCTTCGGAGCGCATCCCTGAAAGGGTTTCCTGCAGGTGCTCGAAGTTGGTGATGGACACCACGCGCATGCCCCGTTCCCTGGCCATCGCATAGGCATCACCCACCTCGCACTTGCCGCACTCGGAACACCCGTCCCGGAAACGGAACTTGCAGTCCGCGAGCTTCGCGCAGTAAGGCACCAGCATCACGGTGGCACGCCGCAGGATGTCCTCTGCCGCGTCGCCGCGCGGGCTGTGCACGATCAGGGTGTTGCTCTGTTCCCGATTCAAGCCGAAGCGTTCCGCTTGCGACCGGCGCGCGACGGCCAGCCCGACCAGGCGCTCGAGATCGCCGGCGTCGAAGCCGAGCAGATCGGCATCGACAGCCGCCGCCAGGCCCTGACGCAACGCCTTCCCGCAATCCTCGAGCCGGTTGCCGCGCAGCACTTCCGCAAGCCGGAAGAACAGATCGGACGGACTGAACTGCACGGCTCCGCTGAACAGCGCCTGGTCCACACACCCGTCGGCGTCGATCTCGATCGCGAGGTAGATGGCGCCGCCGGCGGTTTTTACGAAGGCTTTCATCGCGTCCGGGGACAGGCTGGTGGGGGACACGATGTGCGTCGGATCGCGGCCGGATGGCGCTGCCACGAGGTGGGGCTCATCCTCGTGCTCGAGGCGCAGATCGAAGGCCTCGGCGAGGGACTGTTCCAGCGCTTCGCGGATCGATGCGAAATCCGGGGTGTATCCGAGGATGGCCGCGACACTGGTGAGTCGCTCCCGCGCGCTCAGCACGCCCTCGTGCGAGAGCTTCTCCGTGGGAACGCGAAGGATCTTCAGCATGGTCTCGGCGTCTGGAGTGTCCACCAGAAGACTTCCCTGCAGCAGGATCCGGTCGCCGTGATGGGCGGCAAAACCGCTGCCGAGCTTGCGACCGCCCGCCTCAACGTCGTTCGGAAACACGAACTTGGCGGCCACGCCCAGCCGCGCCAGCGCCGTCACCATCGCCGCTCCATGCCAGGCAAGAATCTCGCCGAGTCCGTTAGCTTGCGGGTGGTCCGCGGGGATTGTCAGCGACCAGCAGAGCTGCGCCGGATCCAGGTACAGCGCCCCACCGCCGGTGAGCCTGCGCACCACCTCGACGCCCTGTTCCGCACAGTAGTCGCCGCGGACGGCGATCGACGCAAGCTCGTGGGCGCCCAATTGCGCACTCGTGATGTACCGGGCGAAACGCAGCGCGGTGGGGTGACGCAGAAGCCGCGCGTCCAGACCCGCGTGTTCGCTGGCGCGGCGCAAGCCGTCGTCCACGACCGGGCAGGTGAGCATTGCGGACCGCGAACGTGCTTGCCGTAAGGACTTGCTCATCTCCACTCCCCGCTGCCGTGCTGCGCCGGCGTTCCGTTTCCGGTCCCGCGCCAGCGGCTGCCTTCCACCCGGAAACCCGCCGACGCAACCGTCTGTTCCCCATACTTTAGGACATTCGAATCCGTTTCCGAGTTGATATGGATCAGACAGTGACACGTAAGACGATGGGAACATTGGGCTGAAGTCCCGGGTCCGGGCCTGAACGGCGGACCGGCATATCTGGCAGATTCAATCCGGTAGGGGTGCAATGTGACGGCGAACTGGCAGCGACTCGTGCAGGCGGTGGAGCCGCTGCAGGATCTGGAACTCGATCGGAATCTCGTTGCGGCTCTCGAGCAGGATGGACATCGTTTTTCGGAACGCGCGGTTCCCCCCGTTCACTTCTACACGCCCACCTTCAAGTCCTACCAGACCTCCGAGCTGAAGAGTTGCGGCAAGAACGCGTGGCCAGCGGTATCGGTCACGGGCGGCGACGGCAAGCTCCAGTGCGACCACTGCAAGGCCGCGATCCTCGAGCCGATGATTCCGGCCCGCACCCCGGAGGAGCTCTGGCGCGTGGTGAACGGGCTGATCGACGACGGCGCCCTCGGCCTGCTGCTGACCGGTGGTTCGAATCACCGCAACGAGGTCGAATACGCCCCCTACTACCAGACCATACGCCGGATCAAGGACAGCCACCCCGAGTTCCGCATCGCCGCCCACGCGGCGCTGATGGACGCCGATGCCGCGCTGAGCATGGCGCATGCCGGTGTCGACGTGGCGATGATGGACGTGATCGGTGCCCAGGAGACGATCACCAACGTCTATCACCTGCGCCGGTCGGTGGATGACTTCGAGAGGACGCTGGAAAACCTCGTCCGGACTCCGATGCGCGTCGTGCCGCACATCGTGATCGGCCTGCACTACGGCCGGATGCTTGGCGAGTGGCGTGCGCTGGAGATCATCCAGCGGCATCTGCCCGATGCGGTGGTGCTGGTGGTGGTGATGCCGTTCTACGCGCCCGAGAAAAAGCCATTCGCGACCCCCGATTCCACCGAGGTCGGACGGTTCTTCCAGGCGGCAAGGAAGGCCCTTCCCGACACGCCCCTGCTGCTCGGCTGTGCGCGGCCGCCGGGCGAGTCCCGGATGCAGATCGATACCTACGCGGTGATGGCCGGGCTCGACGGCATCGCCCATCCCGCCGATGGCGCGGTCGAACTCGCCGCACGCCTCGGCAGACGGGTTCGCGTGACCCCCGCCTGCTGCTCGATCGTGGTGGGTGACGAGGTAATGGCCCTGCAGGACGCACCCGGCGGGCTGGAACTCGATATCGACACCATCCTGCTCGAAGAGACCCGGCGCCGTGCCGGAGACCGCGGCATCGGCATCCCGGTCGTGTCCGCACCCAACCCGCGCACAGAGATACCCGTTTGAAGGAGCCCCACGATGCGTGATCAGAAGACCCTGCGCGTGATCGACACCGGCCTGCGCCGGGCCACCGAGAACCTCGCGCTGAACCGCGCGCTGCTCGAATCACATCAGGAGGGAACTTCGCCACATACGCTGAGGTTCCTGCGCTTCCATCCCTCGGCACTGGTCGGTTTTCACCAGAGCGTCGGACAGGAACTGCGCACCGACTACTGCGTGGAGCAGGGAATCGAGATCCAGCGCCGCATCACCGGCGGCGGAGCGATCTACTTCGACGAAACCCAGATCGGCTGGGAGCTCTACCTCGACAAGCGCTTTCTCGGCACCGCCGAGATGCCCCTGATCGCCGAACGCATCTGCAACGCGGCCGCCCGCGGGATCAGTTCGCTGGGAGTGGATGCACGTTTTCGCCCGCGCAACGACATCGAGGTGGATGGGCGCAAGATTTCCGGAACCGGAGGTGCCTTCGACGGCGACTCGATTCTGTACCAGGGGACCCTGCTGATCGATTTCGACGTGGAACGGATGCTGCGGGTCCTGCGCATTCCGGCGGAAAAGCTGTCCGACAAGGCGATCTCGTCGGCACGCGACCGGGTCGCGAACCTGAAGGATCTGCTCGGGGACCTGCCGCCCTTCGACAGGGTGCAGCAGAGCCTTGCCGCGTCCTTCGCCGAGGCCTTCGGCGTCGGCCTCGAATGGTCCGACGCGCTGAACGAGGCCGAAGAGCGCAAGTTCGCCGAGGCGCTGGCCGAGATGGACACCCCGGAGTGGATCTACCAGCACGACCGGCCGCTGTCCGAGGCGGGACTGCTCGAAGGCCTGCACAAGTCGCCCGGCGGCCTGATGCGCGCGGCGCTCGCACTGGACCACGCCCGCGACCGGATCAAGCAGGTCTGGATCACCGGTGATTTCTTCGTGAAGCCGGGCCGGACCGTCGTCGATCTGGAGGCCAGCCTGCGTGACACGCCGGTCGGGGAGCTGGAAACGAACATCCATCGCTTCTTCGACCGCAACGCGGTGGAAATGCTGATGCTGACTCCGGACGACTTCCTGACCGTGCTGCGCAACGCACTGGCGAAGACCACCGTGGCCCCGGGCCTGGCGGGCGGACGCCCAGCGTGAAATCCGTCGACGTGCTCGTGGTCGGTCTGGGGCCAGGGGGCGCCAGCGCCGCCGGTCGGGCAGCGGCCGCGGGCCTCGACGTGCTCGCCGTGGACCGGCGGCGGGTGCTCGGCGAACCGGTGCAGTGCGCGGAATTCATCCCGACCCCGATGTCCCGGTATGCGCGCGGCCTTCCCGTGCGCCAGCAGGCCATCACCGGCATGACCAGCATCCTGCCCTCCGGAAAGACCCACCGCAGCGGCTTTCCCGGACTGATGATCGATCGTGCCGAGTTCGACCGCGCACTGGCGCGCCAGGCTCAGGAGAACGGAGCCGAGCTGTGGCACCCGGCACGCCTGACCGCGCTGGATCCGCTGCGCCAGCAGGCCAGTGTGCGCAAGGACGGGCGCGAGGTGCTGTTGCGCTACCGGGCACTGGTCGCAGCCGATGGACCGCATTCCACGGTGGCCGCGCATCTGGGCCTGCCGCCACTCAGAATGCTGCTGACCCGGCAGTACACCGTACCGTTGATTCGACCTCACCACGACACGCTGATCTGGCTCTCCGACGACTATCCCGGCGGCTATGCCTGGCTGTTCCCCAAGGGCGACGTCGCGAACCTTGGGCTTGGGCTGGATCCTGGACTCCAGCGCAACATGAAGACACCACTCGACGACCTGCACCGCCGCCTGGTTGATCAGGGCACGGTCGGTGCAGAGGTTTTGCGGCGCACCGGCGGGGCGATTCCCGTCGGCGGCCCGCGCAGGCACCTGCGCGAGGGAAGTACGCTGTTCGTCGGCGACGCCGCGGGCCTGACCCACCCGATCACCGGCGCCGGCATTGCCGCGGCCGTGATTTCCGGCGAACACGCCGGTGCCGCGGTGGCCGCCTGGCTCGCCGGAGACAGCGACGCCCTAGAAGATTACGAAGAAGACATGCAGGACCAGTTCGCTACGGCGCTGGAACGCGCGGTCGAACGCCGACAGACCCTGCAGAACCTCTGGCGCACCCCCGCGGCCTTGCGTGACGACACACAGCGCCGGGGCTGGATCGCCTTCGATGAGTACTACGAGGCCGCGACGACATGACCTGCGGCCGCCCCCCCGACAACCCTTGCAAGCGATCCCGGAGGTCGTGACATGAATGCCCGCCCCGAGTCCGTGGCAACACCCGTGAACTTCTACCGCCCGCGCGACCTGGCGAAAACCCCGGAGATGCGCTCCCCGGAATACGTGCAGATGTCCACCGCCGCCGCCATCACCCTCGGACTGGTCCATGGCAGCATGCATCGCACCGCGTGCACGCACTGCCTGAACCTGCTGGTGACCTACCCGGAGGGGTGTCGCGCCAACTGCAGTTACTGCGGTCTCGCCCGGCATCGTGAGGAGGAGAGCGCGTACGCGGATCGGAACTTCATCCGCGTGGACTGGCCCACCGCGCGCTACGACGACGTGATCGAACGTGTTCGCAACCGCCGCGATCAGGGCGCCTTCGAGCGGATGTGCATCTCCATGATCACCCATCCGGACTCGGGCGAGGACACCGTCACGCTGCTCGATCGATGGGTCGCGGAGGTACCTGAGATTCCGGTTTCCATCCTGTCGAATCCCACCACCATGCGCTACGCGGACATGGAAGACCTCCGCACCCGTGGCGCCGACATCTTCACGGTCGCGCTGGATGCGGTGACGCCCGACATCTTCGAGCAGACCCGTGGCAAGACCGTGGACAGCCCGCACCGCTGGGACCGTTACTGGCGCGCGCTGGAATGGGCCGCGGAGATCTTCGGTCCCGAGAAATTCGGGGCGCACCTGATCTGCGGGATGGGCGAGACCGAGCGCGACATGATGGAGGTCTGCGAACGCATCCGCGACATGGGCGGGCACAACCACATGTTCGCCTTCTTCCCGGAACGCGGCTCATTGATGGAGAATCGCGATCCCGTCCCCCGTGATCACTGGCGTCGCGTGCAGCTCGGGCGTTTCCTGATCGACTTTGCCGGCGCGCGTGTCGCGGACATGCACTTCGACGCCGCGGGGCGCATTACCGATTTCGGACTCGACCGCGCGGAACTCGACGCACTGATCGAGACGGGCACGCCTTTCCGGACCTCCGGCTGCCCCGGACACGCGGACGACACCGTTTCGGCCTGCAACCGCCCCTACGGCGATTCCAGCCCGGCCGACATCTTCAGCTTCCCGTTCGCGTTGAATGAAAAGGACGTGAATGTCGTTCGCCGGCAGATGGCCGGCGAACCCGTGGGAACCTTCGACTTCGAAGCAGACGACTGAGCCTGTCGAAGGACATTGCTCAGCGCATGCCGCGCTGGGCCTCACGCTGGATCTCCTGCAGCCGCTCGATCAGGCGGTCGGTCTCCGGTTCCACGCGGCGCATCGCGCTGAGAATGTCGTCCTCGAGCGCCTGTTGGGCCGCCTGCACTTCCCCGTCCTCCATCGCCGCGCGCTGGGCCTCCTGCAGCTTGCGCTGCGCCTCCCGAACCTCGCGCGACTCCATGATTTCCCGACGCTGCGCGTCGGTGCGTGCCTCTTCCATCTTCGCCTGCGCGGCAAGCATCGTCTCCATGATGTCACCGGGGTCATGACCCGCGGCGCGCATCTTGTCCGTCACCAGCTCTTCGAGGGCATCGGCCTTGTCCTGCAGCTCCGGGGTATTCTCGACCGCCTTCTGCTGGGCTTGCGCCAGCCGCTGCTGGATCTCCATGTACTCCTGTTCCAGCGCGCTCGGCTGCTGTTGGCCGCGCTGCTGGCCCATCTGCGCGATCGCCGCGCCGGCAAAGGCCAGCGCGAACACGCCCGCAAGGACGAATGTGAGGCCCTTGAGCCATTCATGTCGCTGCATTTCCACGTCCTCCGATGTCGCGGCGCTTCATGCCGCCTATGCCACCAGCTTAGCAGTGATCAGCCCATTTGCGCCAAGGAATTCCCTCACCTGAAACGCGCCATGAGAACGGAACGCGCGAGACCCTCTCGGCTATACTTCACCCGCTTTTCTTCGCCCCGCCTGTGCCAGGGCGGGAACCCTGTGCCGGGCACGACGTCATAGGCCCTCACGCCTCTCTTTTGCCGCAGAGAACCGGATGTCCATCGCAAAAACTCTCCGCAAGGCGTTACCGCTCCTGATTCTCGCGGCCGCGGCCGTCGGCTTCGTGATCCTGCGGGCCACCGGCCCGACGGCGCCCCCGCCGGAGACGAGCGAGCGGGTGTGGCAGGTGCGCGGAATGATCGTCGAACCGGGCACCTACCGACCCACGCTGGAACTGTACGGTAGAACGTCATCGCCGCAGACGGCCGTGCTGCGCGCCGCTATCGAGGGGGAGATCGACGCGGTGCCGGCACGCACCGGCCACGTGGTCGCGGCCGGCGCCCTGCTCGTGCGCGTCGATCCCTCGGAGACCCGTCTGAACCTCGAACAGCGGGAGGCGGACCTGCGGGAGGCGGAGGCCGCGGTGGAGAGCGAGCGCCTGCGCGCGGAAACGGACCGCCGCACGCTCCAGCGCGAACAGGCGCTTCTGCAGATCGCCCAGCGCGCCGTGGACCGGACCCGTGACCTGCGCGCCCGCAATCTCGGATCAGAGGCCGAGCTGGATGAGGCTCAACGCAACCTGGAGCAGGCGCGCGTAACCGTGGATGCTCGCCAGCAGGCGATCGGGGAGGCACCCAGCCGGCTGGCCCAGGCGGAGGCTCGCGTACAGCGTGCCAGAGCCGCGGCCGAACGTGCCCGCATCGATCTCTCCCGGACCGAAATCCGGGCCGGTTCGGCTGCCCGCGTGGTCGAGGTGCACGTGAGCCCGGGCGAACGGCTGCGCGTCGGCGACCCACTGGTCCGCCTGTATGCGCTCGACGATATCGAGATCCGCGCAAGCCTTCCGGAGGTGGTGTTGCCACGCATCACGGCGCTGCTGGCTCGGGGGTACCCACTGCAGGCCGAGGCGTTGGTCGGCGGGCACCCCGTGCAGGCATCTCTGGATCGACTCGCTGGGGAGACCCGCAGTGGGGAAGCGGGAATCAGCGCACTGTTCCACGTTACCGAGGGAGCGGCGGGGCTGCCGCTGAACCGCTTCGTGAACCTCCGTCTCAGCCTGCCGGAGGAGGCCGGGAGCGTCGTGGTGCCATTCGAAAGCCTGTACGGCCGCGACCAGGTGTACCGCGTGATCGACGGACGCATGCAGGGCCTGAGCGTCGAGCGCCTCGGAGAGGTGACGGACGCGACGGGTCGCACCCAGGCCCTGGTCCGCCATCCGGAACTGCGGGCGGGTGACGTTCTGGTGGCCACCCGTCTGCCAAACGCGGTCGACGGACTGCGGGTTGAAGTCGAGCTGAACGGCCCCGACGAGCGCGGATGAAGCCCTGATGAGCAGCACATTGACCGAAGGCGCCAGCCCCGCCCCCGCACAGGGCCGACCCGGCGGACTGATCGAACTCTTCCTGCGACACCGGCTCGCGGCCAACCTCCTGATCGCACTCATGGTGCTCGGCGGCGCCTTTGCGTTGCTGAAACTGAATACCCAGTTTTTCCCGAACTTCGAACTGGATTTCGTATCGGTCCGCGTCGTCTGGACCGGCGCCAGCGCGGAAGACGTCGAGCGCGGCATCACCGACCCGCTGGAGCAGGACCTGCGCACGGTCGATGGCATCCGCAACATGACGTCGACCTCGGCACTCGGGGTAGCCTCGATCACCATCGAGTTCGAAGCCGGCACCGACATGACGCTGGCACTGGAGCAGGTCAAGGACCGGGTGGACCAGCAGCGCAATCTGCCGGAGGCCGCGGAGACACCGGTGGTCATGCGCATCGTGCGCTACGAGCCGGTGGCGCGCCTGCTGATCAGTGGACTGGACGACATCTACGACCTGCGGATGCTCGGGCGCGAGTTTGAACGGGAGCTGCTGAACCGCGGCATTGCCCGGGTCGAATTCACCGGGTTGCCAGAGGACGAGATGGCCGTCCAGGTGCCGGCCATCCAGCTGTACGATACCGAACTGACCCTCGGTGACATCGCGCAGCGCATCGAAGGAGTCAGCCGCGACATTCCCGCAGGAAGCGCCGGGCGCGCCGACACTGCCCGGCAACTGCGCAGTCTCGATCAGCGCCGCGACGTGATCGCTTTCGAAGACCTCCCCCTGCGCTCCGACCCCGAGCTCGGGCTGCTCCGGCTCGGTCAGATCGCGGAGATCGAACGGCGCCCGCGCGACGGGCAGGTCAGCGTCAGTGTCGACGGACGTCCGGCGCTCGAGATGCAGCTGATGCGCACCGAGACCGGCGACTCGCTGGAGTCCGCGCGCATCCTCGAGGAGTGGCTGCAGGACGTCCGGGCCACCCTGCCCCCGGGCGTCCAGCTCGACGTGATCGACGCCTTCTGGGAACTGCTCCTCGAGCGCATCATGCTGCTGCTGAAGAACGGAGCCGGGGGCCTGCTGCTGGTGCTCGCGATCCTGTTTCTGTTCCTGAACCGCCATGTCGCGATTCGAGTGGCACTGGGAATCCCGATCGCCTTCACTGCCGCGCTGATTGTGCTCTGGATCGTCGGCGGCTCGATCAACATGATCTCCCTGTTCGGCTTCATCATGTCCCTCGGGATCATCGTCGACAACGCGATTGTCGTGTCGGAACACGCCTATACCCTGCACCAGAAGGGTCAGGACGCGACCGAGGCCGCCGGCAACGGTGCCCGGCGCATGTTCGCACCGGTGATCTCGGCGTCGTTGACCACGGTCGCCGCCTTCCTGCCGCTGATGCTGATTGGCGGTATCATCGGCAACATCCTCTTCGACATCCCGCTGGTGGTCATCTGTGTGATCATCGCGACCCTGCTCATCGCGTTCCTGATCCTGCCGGCACACCTTCGCGGCGTCCTGTCCCGGCTCGAGCCACCTCCGGCCGGCAGCCTGCGGGCGCGTTTCGATGGCGGTTTCGAACGCTTTCGCAACGGCCGCTTCCGCCGCACGGTTTCGCTGGCGGTGGACAATGCCGGGATCACCCTCGCGCTGGCCATGGGCGCGGTGATCCTCGCGATCGGTCTTGCCGCCAGCGGGCGGATCGGCTTCACCTTCTTCCCGGCACCGGAAGGCACGGTGCTGAACGCCGGGGTGAACTTCGTCGCGGGTACGCCACCCGACCGCGTGTCCGCCTTTCTCGACGCCACCGAACGCGCGCTGTACGAGGCCGAGGAGGCACTCGGCGGCGGGCTGGTTACCGCTGCGGTGGTGCGGCGCGGCCTGGGCATCGACCCTGGCGACGGCAATGCCCCGCGCGGAGAACAGTTCGGCAACATCCAGGTGGAACTCGTGTCGCCCGAGGCGCGGACCGCCCGCAACCGCGAGATCATCCGCGAGTGGGAAAGCCGCGTCCGGCTGACCCCTGGGATCGAGAACTTCAACATCAGTGAACGCGCGGGGGGGCCACCCGGCCGCGACCTCGACATCCGCCTGACCGGCGATGACCCCGACCGGCTCAAGGCGGCGGCGCTGGACCTTGCCGAACTGTTCGCCGACTTCGCCGGAATTTACGCGATCAACGACGACACGCCGTTCGGGCGCGAGCAGCTGATCTATTCGCTGCGTCCGGAGGGTCTCGCACTCGGGCTGACCACCGAGAGTGTCGGTGTGGAGGTACGCGACGCCTTCGACGGACGCCTCGCGCAGATCTTCCAGGACGGCCTGGAAGAGGTCGAGGTACGCGTGCGGCTTCCCGATCGCGAACGTCATCACACGGAGACGCTGGAGCGTCTGCTGATCCGACTCCCTTCCGGCGCGCTGGCGCCACTGGACAGCGTGGTTGAAATCCAGTCGCGCCAGGGCTTCGAGACGCTCCGCCATGCCGACACCCGGCTCGCGATCCATGTCTCTGCCGAGGTGGACCGCGCGGTGAACAACGCCGCACGCGTGCGCGCTGCACTGGAAGACGGGCCACTGGACGAACTGGCCCGGCGTCACGGCGTGAATTATTCCTTCGAAGGACGCGCCGCCGACCAGGCGGAGACCTTCGCCGACATGCGGGTGGGGCTGCTCCTCGCGCTCGGGCTGATGTACCTGACGCTGGCCTGGGTGTTCGCCTCCTGGGGCTGGCCGCTGATCGTGATGGCGATCATTCCCTTCGGCATCCTGGGCGCCTTCATGGGGCACTGGCTGATGGGAGTTGAGCTGACCATCCTGTCCATGTTCGGCCTGTTCGGACTCACCGGCATCGTGGTGAACAACTCGATCATCCTGGTCAGTTTCTACCAAGGCCTGAGGGACGAGGGGCTGGCGTTGCGCGAGGCGATCATCGAGGCCTCCTGCCAACGCCTGCGCGCGGTGATCCTGACCTCCGCGACCACCATCGCGGGGCTCACGCCGCTGCTGTTCGAGCGCTCGCTGCAGGCCCAGTTCCTGATTCCGATGGCGATCTCCATCGTCTTCGGGCTGGGCGTCGCCACGCTGCTGGTGCTGCTGGTGATCCCGGCGCTGCTGCGCCTCTACGAAAACCGCTACGACCGCGGCGCGATTGCCGGCGCGACCGGGCGCTGACGTCGGCGCTTTGGAGTGCGGAAGCTTGCTTCCGCCGCTGGAGGCGTGAGCTTCCTGCAGGGCAAAGCGGCGGCAAGCCGCCGCACTCCAGACGGCGCCTGCGTTCGCATGCTTCCGGATGTGCTCCCGGGGACATGACCCTCGGTAAGTCTGCAGCCCCAAGGATCGTTTGCTAGACTCGTGTTGCAATGCATCACGCGCGGCGGATTCGCAACCCGCCGCAACAACCGCCCCCGGACCCCGGAGCGTTCCGATGACCGAGCCACTTTCGCTTGAAGGCAGGACCGGCATCATTACCGGCCTTGCCAATGAAAACAGCATCGCCTTCGGCTGTGCCCGCGCCCTGCATCAAGCGGGCGCCGATCTGATCCTCAGCTATGGACACCCGAAGGGCGAAGCCCACGCACGCCCACTGGCCGAACAGCTGGGCGATCCCCCGCTGATCCTCTGCGACGTGCGCGAAGACGCCCAGTTGGAAGACCTGTTCCAGGCAGCCTCCGACCGCTGGGGACGCCTGGACTTCGTGATCCACTCGATGGCCTTCGCGCCGCGCGACGATCTGCACGGCCGCGTGGTCGATTCCAGCCGCGACGGCTTCCTGCTCGCGATGGACATCTCCTGCCACTCGTTCATGCGCATGGCCCGCCTCGCGGAGCCGCTGATGAAAGAAGGCGGTTGTCTGATCACGATGAGTTACTACGGCGCCGAGAAGGTTGTGGACAACTACGGCATCATGGGGCCGGTGAAGGCGGCGCTGGAGGCCTCAGT
>SKQM01000090.1 GCA_007119005.1 Thioalkalivibrio sp. | reverse complement strand
CAGTTCAGCGGGTGGTGCAGATCGCGGGCAAACTCGACGACGTTCGAGGTACGGGCCCACTTCGCGGCCGAGTGCTCGTCACCCATGTACGCCCAGTCCAGGAGGTGGTCCTGGGTCTTGCAGTTCAGGCACACCGGGTTCGCCGCGGTGGCCGTCTGCGAGAGGAACCGGCGCTGGTCGCTGGTGGTCGGGTCGAGATCCTTCAGCACCGTCCACGCACCCCGTGCCGCGCCGATACCGTCGGTGACCTTGGTCCAGTCCTGATATTGGAAACGGCCGCCGTAGGCGCGGTCAACGATGAAGTGGTCGACGAGCATGAACGCGTGGCTGCGGGGCTCGGCGTGCTCGAACGAGAAGCCGTGCTGGCCGATCAGCGTGTCGAAACGGGGCGAACGGCTGACCGGGCTCGCCTTCTCGACGCGCGGGTGGGACTCGTGGCGTACCGACACGAACGAGTTGTACTGCGCCATATGGCAGGTCGCGCAGGCCTCGTGGTCCATACGGGTAACCGGCCGCTCGCCCATCCGCCGGGTACTGGCCGTCTCGACGTGCTGGCTTGCGTCATGGCAGTGCACACAGTTGACCGTCGCGTGTGAGCCGACGGTGTGCATATCCTCGATCTGCGCGTGGCAGTCGTAACACTGCATGGCGTCGACGGGCTTGAGCTTCTCCCCCGCCGTCGCGTACGTAGTGGCCATGAACAGCAAACACGCTGCTCCTGCCACCCATCGACCGATCCGGCCGACTCCGATGTGGTCGTTCCTCATGCTTTCCCCTCCTCGGGCGTTCCGGACCTGTGGAGGCCCATTGAACCCATTGTCGATTGTGATATCGCCCGCTACACGGCTGCGCCGGTAGCAACTACGAGACACCTGCGGGTGCCGGACCCTGACCCGCACTGGCCGTCTGACCTCCTGCACGACCCAGCTCCGCTTTCCAATCCTGGTCGGCTGCTGCTGGATATCCTTTGCAATGGCCGGCTTTGAGTTAGCCCCCTGTTCGATTTTATAGCACAGAAGAATCAGGAAAGTTCCCAACTACCCAATGGATTCAAAGCGACATCATAAAGAGGTATTCACATCATGGTACTCCACTACCACCTACTGGGTATTCCCGCCTACCTTTTGCGTGTCGGTAACTCGGTATTTTATAACAAAAAAATTGCTATCTATCTGTTTTGTATACTTTTTTCATTATTTAAGCCTCTCCCCATGGGCTTCCATTATCCCACCGATCATCTACAGTAGATGTGGCGTACGCCCTGATTTTTTCATCAAAGCGGAGAAGCCTTCATTTTTCGCGTTTCACTCTTTCTGCCGCGCGAACGCCCGCTGGAAAGCAACGAACGCACCATGAAACCGCGAACGCATGATCAAAGAGACCCCGAGCATCCCAGACGGCTGAGCGGCTGCACTGATGATCCGAAAAGAACGAAAAACCGCGAAGGACAAGGAGAAGACATGAGAAAAAAATTGCTCACGGCGACCGCTCTGACAGGTCTGCTGATGTTCGCCCCCGGCGCCTCCGCGGATGCGCCCGTATCCGGTGCGCTGCTGGCCTTTCAGTGCGCCGGCTGTCACGGCTTCAATGGCCACAGCGTCGGCCCTGCCACCCCTTCCCTGGCTGGATTCCCAGAGGAGTATTTCGTGGAAACCATGATGGCGTACAAGGAAGGAACGCGGCACGCGACGATCATGGACCGGGTATCGTGGGGTTATACGCGGGAACAGTTCGAGGCGATGGCGGAATTCTTTGCCGCGCAACCGTACCTCCCGGCCAGGCAGGACTTCGACGCTGAGCTGGCCGAGCGCGGTGCCGCCATTCACGACCAGCATTGCAATAGCTGTCACTCCGAGGGCGGCACCTTCCCGGAACCCGATACCGCGCCCATCGCCGGGCAATGGGCGCCGTACCTGCGCGACAGCTTCGAGGACTTCCTCGTCCATGATCGGCCGCAACCACGTGGCATGCAGCGGCGCCTGAGCGCCCTGTCCGCCGACGAAATCGAGGCGCTGGTGCAGTACTACGCCAGCCAGCAGGATCCCGCGGCCTACGCGCACTGAGGAAAGGAGAACACGCATGGCGAACATCAGCCGAAGAAAATTCATCCAGATGGCCGGAGCCGGTGGCCTCCTGGCCGGTTTCCCCTATGCGGCCTCGTGGGGTAGTCAACCCAAGGCACGCGTTGTGATCGTGGGCGGCGGCACCGGAGGTGCGATTGCTGCGCGCTACGTGAAGGCCCTGGATCCTTCCATCGACGTCACCATCGTCGAGGCCAATCCGCGGTACACCACCTGTTTCATGAGCAACTGGGTGCTGGCGGAGATGCGCGACCTCGACAGCCTGACCCATGGCTACGAAAACGTGATCGCGCGCGGCATCAACGTGATCATCGACCCCGCGACGACGATCGACACCGAGGGGCAGAAGGTGCTGACCCAGGGCGGCCAGAGCATTCCGTATGACCGCGTGATCGTCGCGCCGGGCATCGACTTCCAGTGGGACGCGATCGAGGGTTACGACGCGGCCGCTGCGGAGATCGTTCCGCACGCCTGGAAGGCGGGTCCCCAGACCGAACTCCTGCAGAACCAGATCCGGGCCATGGACGACGGCGGCGTGGTCGCCATCGTCGCGCCGCCCAACCCGTTCCGCTGCCCGCCCGGACCTTACGAGCGCGCGGCGCTGATCGCGTACTACCTGCGGCGGCACAAGCCGAAGTCGAAGATCGTGATCTATGACGCCAAGGACGCCTTCTCCAAGCAGGGGCTGTTCCAGGCCGGCTGGGCACGCCATTACCCCGGGATGATCGAGTGGGTCGGCGGCTTTGCGGGCGGAAAGATCGAGCGCGTCGATGTCGCCGCGAGAACCCTGTACAGCGAGTTCGACGATTTCGAGGCCGACGTCCTCAACATCATCCCGCCGCAGACCGCTGGCCGGGTGGCGATCAACTCGGGGCTCACCGACGCTTCCGGCTGGTGCCCGGTGGACTTCCGCGATCTCCAGTCCACGCTCGCCAGGAACGTGCACGTCATCGGCGATGCCATGGTCAGCAGTGCACTGCCGAAGTCCGGCTACATCGCGGCATCCACCGCGAAGGTCGCCGCGGTGGCGGTCGTGGATCACCTCAACGGCCGCGAGCCCGGCACACCCGCGTTCTTCAACACCTGCTACAGCCTGCTGACTCCGCAGCACAGCATCTCCGTATCCGGCGTCTACGAAGCGGGCACGAACGCCGAGGGACAGCCAGCGATTCTCCCGGTCGGCAATTCCGTCGCCGTCTCGCCGGCTGGTGCCGACGATTCCTTCCAGGCCCGAGAGGCCCGCTACGCTGCCAGCTGGTACGACAATCTGGTTGATCAAGGCTTCGGCTGAGGTATTTGCGCCCCCTGCCCCGCCGTCGGAACGGATGCCGCGGCGGGGCCTTTTTCATCGGGGAGACGGTCGGCCCGCGTTCCGGCGCATGCGTCCGACGCATCTCCGCCCCCAACGACAGATCACTCCTTCCGATCCGCGTTCCTGCCGGCACCGGGCAGACGATAAAAGCCGCGTAGCCGTCGGTGCCGGAACACCAGGGCGGGCAGCAGCGTAAGGACGGCGACCGTGCCAAGGATCAGAACCATGCGCAAAGCGGGAATCCCCGCTGAGAAGCGGACCGCGGCAATCGTCACCAGCGTGCGCACCCACTCCAGTGCACCGACCACCAGCGCGATCCGGGTTTCGTGCTCGTGGGTGTTCTGGAGACCCTGGTCGTGATCGCATTCCTGCCCTGGCTGCTGCAACTGCACCAATCTTCGAAGACGTCGGGGATCCCGATTGACCACGGTCATGGCGTGGCTACCAGCACGCGGGCAAGGCCAGCAATGACCAGCCCCGCGTTGCAAATGCGACCAGCAAAGCCTCTGTCCGGCGCCTCGACGCACAGTGTCCTCCGCCTGAACAGGCTGTCTTTTTTCCGGGTGGTGCAGGCCGCCCCGGCCCTCAGCACCATTCGCTTCCCAGTCACGGAGACTCCATGAACACCTTGATGAACGTATTGCTCTCCCGGGAGGTTTTCGTCCTGGCCGCCCTCGGCTTCCTGGCGTTTTACATCGCCTGCTCGCTGGGTGCGCGCACGAAATGGTTCACCCTGCGCTCGCTGGTCTGCGGCTTGATCGGCGCGCT
>SKQM01000099.1 GCA_007119005.1 Thioalkalivibrio sp. | reverse complement strand
CTGCATCCCTCAGCCCTCCAGTTGTGCGGGTTCGACGAAGTGTCCGGCGACCGCGGCGGCGGCGGCCAGCGCGGGGCTGACCAGGTGAGTGCGGCCACCCTGCCCCTGCCGGCCCTCGAAGTTGCGGTTCGAGGTAGAGGCACAGCGCTCACCCGGTTCCAGGCGGTCGGCGTTCATCGCCAGGCACATGGAGCAGCCCGGCTCGCGCCACTCGAAGCCGGCGTCAAGGAAGATCCTGTCCAGCCCCTCCGCCTCGGCCTGCTGCTTCACCAGCCCGGACCCCGGCACCACCATCGCCAGCTTGATGCTGTCCGCCTTGCGCCGTCCGCGCACCACGGTGGCGGCCGCGCGCAGGTCCTCGATGCGGGAGTTGGTGCAGGAGCCGATGAAGACCTTGTCGGGGCGGATCGCGTTGATCGGCGTGCCGGGTTCGAGGCCCATGTAGGCCAGCGCCCGGCGCATGCCCTCGGCGCGCACCGGGTCCCGTTCCTGCGCCGGGTCCGGTACCTGGCCCGAGACCGGGACGACCATCTCGGGCGAGGTGCCCCAGCTGACCTGCGGCTCGATCGCCGCACCGTCCAGTTCCACGACCCGGTCGAAGCCTGCGTCGGGGTCGCTGACCAGTTCAAGCCAGGCAGCGGCCGCCTGTTCGAACCGTTCGCCCGTTGGCGCCTGCGGCCGACCGCGCACGTATTCGATGGTCTTCTCGTCCACCGCGACCATGCCGGCTCGAGCGCCCGCCTCGATCGCCATGTTGCAGAGGGTCATCCGGCCTTCGATCGACAGGCCGCGAATCGCAGAGCCGCCGAATTCGATGGCATGGCCGTTGCCGCCTGCGGTGCCGATCCTGCCGATGATCGCGAGCACGACGTCCTTGGCGGTGACGCCGGGCCGCAGCTCGCCGTTCACCCGGACCAGCATGCTCTTCGACTTCTTCTGCCACAGGCACTGGGTGGCCAGCACGTGCTCGACCTCGGAGGTACCGATACCGAAGGCCAGCGCGCCCAGCGCGCCGTGGGTGGAGGTGTGGGAATCGCCGCAGACGACCGTCGTACCGGGCAGCGTCGCGCCCTGCTCCGGCCCGATCACGTGCACGATGCCCTGGCGCAGGTCGCGCATCGGGAAGAACTTCAGCCCGTACTCCGCGACATTGTGCTCGAGGGTCTCGACCTGGGTCCGCGAAACCGGGTCGGCGATGCCCGCGTCCCGGTTGTCGGTGGGCACGTTGTGGTCCGGCACCGCCAGCACCGAATCCGCGCGCCAGGGTCTGCGGCCTGCCAGGCGCAGTCCCTCGAAGGCCTGCGGCGAGGTGACTTCGTGCACCAGGTGGCGGTCGATGTAGAGCAGCGCGGTGCCGTCCGGCTCCTCGTGGACGACGTGCGCCTGCCACAATTTGTCATAGAGCGTCTGACCGGACATGGTTCCTCCTCAAGCGCGGCAAACGGGCCGCATGATACCGCGTCCGCGGGCAAGGAGCCGCGAACACATGCAACGAAACGGGTGGGATCGCGCCCGGAGACGCCCGCTGGTGGGAGCAGCCGCTGGCCGCGATTTCCCGGGGAAGCGGTGAACGAGTCGATTCCGTGCAGGGTTCGACAAGCTCACCACGAACGGAATCCTCCACTGGCCGTTCGTCCTGAGCTTGCCGAAGGACGTTGCTCAGCGCTTCCTTAAGGGACGACGGCCACCGCTGCAGCCGCGGAACCCTGAGCGGCTGCAACAGCGCTGCTGCGGGCCACCGCGGTCAACACGGCCTGCACGGCCGCGCCGGCGCTGTCCTCGGCGATCGCGACCCCGGCCACCCGGCCACCGTTCACCGTCAGAGCGACCGCCGCCAGCGCGCGGGCGCCGGTGCTGTGCTCCAGTGCATGCTCGTCGAATTCCACCACTTCGGCCGACAGCCCGTAGCGACGCTCCAGCGCGGCGACCAGCGCCGATACCACGCCGTCACCCCGGGCGGTCAGACGCTGCACCACCCCGTCCTGCGCCAGTTGCACGTCGATCTCCACCTGCGCGCCCTGCCGGTTCAGACGGTAGCCGCTCAGCTGCCACCCAGCCGGCGTCTCCAGGTACAGGCGGTCGAACAGCGCACGAACCGTGCGTGAGTTCACCTCGGCCCCGCTCGCCTCGGCCTCTTCCTGCACCGCGCGGGCGAACTCCACCGACAGCCAGCGCGGCAGCGTGATCCCGTGGTCGCGCTCCAGCACGTGCGCGACACCGCCCTTGCCCGACTGGCTGTTGATCCGGACCACGGCCTCGTACCGGCGGCCCAGATCGCGCGGGTCAATCGGCAGGTACGGCACCTGCCACGGGCCACCCCGTTGCTTCTGATGTCCCATGCCCTTGCGGATCGCATCCTGGTGACTGCCGGAGAAGGCGGTGTAGACCAGCTCGCCGGCCCAGGGATGGCGTGGATGCACGGGCAGCGCGGTGCACTCGCGGTACACGGTCTCGATCCGCTCCATGTCGGACAGGTCGATTTTTGGATCAATACCTTGCGAGTACAAATTCATCGCGACTGTGACGAGATCCATGTTCCCGGTGCGCTCGCCGTTCCCGAACAGCGTGCCCTCCAGCCGGTCGGCACCGGCCAGCAGCCCGAGCTCCGCGGCCGCGACGCCGGTGCCACGATCGTTGTGCGTGTGCAGCGACAGCACGAAGTGCTCGCGCATCGCAACGTGGTCGCAGAACCACTCGACCTGGTCCGCAAACACGTTCGGCATGGTGATCTCCACCGTCGCCGGCAGGTTGATGATCACCCGCTGGCCCTGATCCGGGCGCCAGATCGCGTTCACCGCATCGACCACCTCGACCGCGTAGTCCGGTTCCGTCGCCGAGTAGCTCTCCGGCGAGTACTGGAAGCTCCAATCGGTACCCGGATACTCGCGCGCGATGTCGCGTACCCAACGTGCCCCGTTCTCCGCGATGGCCCGCACGCCGGCCCGGTCCAGCCCGAACACCTGCTCGCGCTGCGCGGGATTGGTCGAGTTGTAAACGTGCACGATGGCCCGCGGCACCCCCTTCAGCGCCTCGAAGGTGCGCCGGATCAGGTCCTCGCGCGCCTGGGTCAGAACCTGGATGGTCACGCGATCTGGGATGCGCCCCTCATCGATCAGCCGCCGGGTGAATTCGAAATCCGGCTGGGACGCAGACGGAAAGCCGACCTCGATCTCGGTCACACCGATCTCCACCAGCAGGTCGAAGAAGCGCAGCTTCTGCTCCACCGACATGGGCCGCTCCAGCGCCTGGTTCCCGTCGCGCAGATCCACACTCGCGAACAGGGGCGCGCGCTTGATGCGGTGATCGGGCCAACGGCGGTCCGGCTTGGCCATCACCGGCGCGGGCGCGTACTTGCGGTAGTCGAAATGAATTGGGCGCATGGTCTTCCTCTCGTCTGTCGGGTGACGGCTTCCGAACTTCGCAGTTCCGCCGCGCCAGAGCGCCGGGCGAACCGCAGGTCGCGGAAAGCGCGTTATTCGTTCGCACCATGATATTCCCAACAGGGCGCAATTAGTCGTCTTTTTTCACACCATGGAATTCATTAATGGAATATAATTGCGCGATTACGCCCATACGGGACAGATTCAAATGACCGAGCCGAATCCAGGCAAAGCCCACACGCTGGACCGCACCGACCGCCGCATCCTCGAGGTCTTGCAGGAAAACGCCGGACTTTCGAACCAGGAGCTTGCGGAACGCGTGGGCCTGAGCCCCTCACCCTGCCTGCGCCGGGTACGCGCACTGGAGGAGGCGGGCATCATCGTCGGGCGCTACGCCCTGCTGGACCGCAAGCGCCTCGGGCTGGAGATCACCGCGCTGATCCACATCGGCATGGACCGACACACGCCCGAGCGCTTTGCCGCTTTCGAAGCGGCCGTTTCCGGCTACCCGGAAGTGCAGCACTGCTACCTGATCACCGGACAGGCCGCGGACTACCTGCTGCAGGGCGTGGGGCCGGACATGGATGCCTACCAGGACTTCCTGCTACGCCGGATCACCCGGCTCGATGGCGTCAGCAGCGTGCACTCGAGCTTCGTGCTACGCCGCGTCATCGATCGCACCGCGCTGCCCCTCGGCTACCTGCGAACCTGAAATCCGGCCGAATCGCTCTTTTCGTTCGTGCCTGGGCCACCGCGCCGGGGTCTGGGAGCCGTGCGCGCGGGACGCCG
>SKQM01000106.1 GCA_007119005.1 Thioalkalivibrio sp. | reverse complement strand
GTGGTCTTGCCCGCACCGTTCGGCCCCAGCAGACCGACCACTTCACCGCGGGCGACATCGACCTCCGCACCGTCGAGCACCGTCCGCTTGCCATAGCGCTTGGTCAGCCCGATCCCGACCAGGCGATCGTCCTGCGCCGGACCTGTGCTGGCAGCGGCGCCAGTTACCGCAGCGGCCGTCATTCCGGTCTCGGCTGGATGATGATCTGGACGCGCTCGGTCGGTGTACCCTCGATCCGGATGATGTCCTGCGCGAGGTCGTACGTGATGCGCTCGCCGCGCGCATCCTCGGTGAGCGTCTGCACCCGCGCCTCGCGCAGCAGCAGGAGCACGTCGTCGGCGATGCTGTATTCCATCCGAAGCGCCGTGGCTACGCGCGGCTGGTTGTCCGGGTCCGGTGCCTCGGCGCGGACCGGGTTGCCCTCAGCCTCGATCCGGACGGGGCGCCGGTCGGGGGCATGGATCACGATCCTGTCGGCCCAGAGGGTCATGTCGCCGCGCGTGATCACGACGTTTCCGGTGTAGATGCCGATGCCCCGGCGATCGTCCAGCTCCGCGCTGTCCGCGCTGATCTGCACCGGCAGGGCGGGCATCTGTGCGGGCAGGATCGCTGGCAGACTGGCGAGGAGCAGCCCGAACGACGCGCCGGCGACGATGCGCGGCAGGGATGTGCGCTGTGTCATTGCGAATCTTCCTGTGTCTCGTCAGGAGAATAGACGGTATCGACCTCACTCCTGAGTTCGATGACCTCGGCGGTGACGTCGGCGTACATGCCGATCCCGGTCATGGAAAGACCCGGACGCAGCAGTGTCGCCCTGGCTTCCGTCGTCACCTCGCGGGTGCCGGTCAGGATGGTCACGTCCGAGGTCTCGATGTCGGTACGCGGGTTCGTTGGCCCGGGCAGCTGCAGACCCTTGGTGACGCCGATCAGCATCAGCCGCTGCTCCCCCGGGTAGTGCACCGCGGCCGGAGCGGTCCAGATCCAGTCCAGCCGGCCCTCGGACATCAGTTCCAGGCGTGGCTTTTCGGCGTGCTGGACACCGAGCGCGTCGAACTGCTGCATGCGCTCCCCGTGCAGCACGTGCGTGACCTCGCCCTCGGCGCTGGTGATGCGCAGGGTGAATCCGAGAATATCGAACTGGGGGGACGCTTCCGTTGCCGACAGTACCGACGGCAGGAGTCCGGATATCGCCGCCAGCGTCAGGACCGCCCGCCCGAGGCGACCGGCAGTCCTCGCGTTGCGGCCCCGTCGTGCGGACCCGTCAGGATTCCAGGTAGGCACGCAGAATGCCCTCCAGTCGACCCTGGGCGGCGAGCAGGGCTTCGCAGATCTCGCGGACCGCGCCGCGGCCGCCGGGTGCCTGCGTGTGCCAGTCGGCGTGTTCGAGCACCAGCGGGTGCGCGTCCGCGACCGCGATCCCCAGTGCCACCCGGCGCATGGCCGGAAGGTCGACCACATCGTCCCCCACGAAGGCGCTCTGTCCCGGGGCAAAGCCCGTCCGATTCAGGAGTTCATCCAGCGCCTCGCCCTTGTCACGACGGCCCTGGACAAGGTGGCGCACGCCGAGGTCACGCATGCGGTGCACCACCACCTGCGAGTCCCTTCCGGTCAGGATCGCCACCTCGAGCCCGCCCTGTTGGGCCATCCGGATGCCGTGCCCATCGCGGCTGTGGAAGGCCTTGTACTGTTCCCCCGCGTCCCCGAGGAACAGGCTGCCATCGGTCAAAACACCGTCCACGTCGAGGATCAGCAGGCGGATCTCGCGCTGCAGTCGCAGCAGCTTTCCGGGTTCCAGCGGCATCAGGCCACCCCCGCACGCAGCAGATCGTGCATGTTCAGCGCGCCGACCAGCCGGTCGCTGTCGTCGACCACGGGCAGAGCGTTGATCCGGCGGCTCTCCATCAGTTCCAGCGCCTCGACCGCGAGCCACTCGGGCCTCGCCCTGAAGCCGTCGCGGGTCATCACCTCCCCGATGGCCAGGCGGTGCAGGTCCAGCCCGCGGTCCAGTGTCCGGCGCAGGTCGCCATCGGTGAACACGCCCTCGACATGGCCCGAGTCGTCGCAGACCACCACCATGCCCAGGCCCTTGCGCGAGATCTCCAGCAGGGCGTCGCGGAGCAGCGCGTCGGCGCGGATGCAGGGCATGGCCTCCCCGGTGCGCATGATGTCCCCGACGTGGATCAGCAGTCGCCGCCCCAGCCGGCCGCCGGGGTGGGAGCGGGCGAAGTCGTCCGCGGTGAATCCGCGCGCGTCCAGCACTGCCACCGCCAGCGCGTCGCCCATCGCCAGGGCTGCCGTGGTGCTGGAGGTCGGGGCCAGGCCGAGCGGGCAGGCCTCGCGCGCGACGCTCACGTCGAGGTGGACCGAAGCCTCGCGGGCCAGGCGCGACCCCGGGTTTCCGGTCAGCGCGATCAGCGGAACCCCCAGGCGGCGGATGATGGGGAGGATGGTCAGCACCTCATCGGTCTCACCCGAGTTCGAAAGCGCGAGTACGGTGTCATCCCGGGTGATCATGCCGAGGTCGCCGTGACTCGCTTCTCCGGGGTGCACGAAGAACGCGGGCGTGCCGGTCGACGCCAGTGTAGCCGCGAGTTTTCCGCCGATGTGTCCGGACTTGCCCATGCCGGTCACCACGACCCGGCCGCGGCAGCCCAGAATGTGCTCGCAGGCGGTGAGAAAATGTTCGTCGATGCGTCCGGCAAGCGCTGCGACCGCCTCTGCCTCGGTGGCGATGACCGCCAGCGCGAGACTGCGGGTGTTCTCGGGATTCAGGGTCATTCGGTGACGGTCCATAGGAGCTTGGCCAGGCCGGGCATCCGTGGATAATCCCGTATCGCCATCCTGTTTTCCAGCGGCCCTCTTGGCAGCAGGCCGGCATCCATCCCCGCAACCGCGCCACCGGCGGCTTTCCGTGCCCGGGTGGAACGGCTAGCATCCACACCGCGCAACTGCAGGAGACCCGGTCATGCCCGCGGAACCCCACCCCGGCCGTCTGCGCCTTGCACCCGTGCAGGACGCCGCGAGTCCCGCCTGGCAATCCTTTTATCCGGAGGATCTGCCCGCGGACTGGGTGCTCGCCTATTACGCGCATTTCTGGCGCGAACTGCTGGTTCCAGCCGGCAACTGGGAAACCTGGGTCGAGGACCCGCGCTGGCTGGACGAGGCCCCGGAGGAGCTGCGCCTCTACTTTCAGGTCCCGGAAGGCGCCGGCGGCGACTGCCCGGGGCTCGCCTCCCGGCTGGGCACGCGCCTTGGCGGTTTCCTGTTCCCGGGGGCGGCGCCGGAACCCACCGCGGAGTTGCAGCCGCCACAGGTGTTCCGGCCGATGCCCGATCCGGTGGTCGTGGGTGCGAGGCACGCGCATGCCTTCACGAACGGGCGGGACACGGTGCTGGTGCTGGAACCGGAGGTGGACCTCGACCTGCGGCAATGGCGCGCGCTGATCGAGGCCCTGCATGCCGTCTCGACATCCGGGCGGGGCACGCTCGCGTTCCTGCACGCCGGTCCGGACGAGATCGAGCAGGCGCAGACGATTCTGCGGCTGAGCGGTCTCGCGTGGAAACAGGACTGAGACGCGGGCGTGGTTCCCTGCGGCGGCCGTGCCGGTTGACGCGGGATCGGGTCGCTTTCAGACTGTTCGGCTCGATCGCGGTGGGGGTGAGTGCCAGGTGAACGACGAGCGGGTCGCCGATACGCCGCACGTGGTCGTCGAAGACCTCGTGTTCCGGCGCGGCCGCAAGGTGATTTTCGACGGTCTGTCGCTGACCGTTCCGCGCGGTCGCGTGACCACCGTAATGGGTCCGAGCGGGACCGGCAAGACCACGCTGCTGCGCCTGATCGGCGGTCAGTTGCGCCCGGACAGCGGCCGGATCTGGGTGGATGGCGAGGAGGTGGCGCGTCTGTCGACCCGGCGACTCTACGCGCTGCGCAAGCGCATGGGCATGCTGTTCCAGACCGGTGCGCTGCTGACCGACATGAACGTGTTCGAGAACGTGGCCTTCCCGTTGCGTGAGCATACGGACCTTCCGGAAGAGCTGATCCGCAACCTGGTGCTGATGAAGCTGGAGGCGGTGGGCCTGCGTGCCGCGCGTGATCTCAGTCCGGCGCAGCTCTCGGGAGGCATGGCGCGTCGTGTCGCGCTGGCCCGGGCGATCGCACTGGATCCCGACATGATCCTGTACGACGAGCCCTTTGCAGGTCTGGACCCCATCACGATGGGACAGATCGTGACACTGATCCAGCGCACCAACCGCACCCTGGGACTGACCAGCGTGCTGGTCACCCACGACGTGGTGGAGGCGATGGACATCTCCGATCAGGTCGTGCTGATCGCCGAGGGGCGCGTGATGGACGCGGGAACGGTGGAGCATGTGCGGGCAGGGGCCTCGGCCTGGAGCGAACAGTTCCTCGGCGGTCGCCCGGACGGGCCGGTGCCCTTCCATTACCCCGGCGACAGCTACCGCGACGATCTGATGCGCGGCCGGGAGTCCGGAAATGATTGAGTTTCTCGCGAACCTCGGGCGTTCCGGTCTGCACTGGCTGTCAGTGCTCGGCCGTGCGTCGATGTTCCTGTTCCGGGTCCTGCGTGCGCAGGATGCGGTGGTGCGCCGGTACCGGCTGACCCTGGCCGAACTCTATTCGGTCGGCGTGCGTTCGCTGCTGATCATCGCCGTCTCGGGGCTCTTTGTCGGGATGGTGCTGGGCTATCAGGGATACATCACCCTGGTGAAGTTCGGTGCCGCGGAGGCCCTGGGCGGCGCGGTAGCCCTGTCGCTGGTGCGCGAACTGGGGCCGGTGGTCACCGCACTGCTGTTCGCAGGTCGGGCGGGTTCCGCGCTGACCGCCGAGATCGGCCTGATGAAGACCACGGAGCAGCTGTCGGCGATGGAGATGATGGCAGTGGATCCGTATCGTCGGGTGTTCGCGCCGCGTTTCTTCGCCGGGTTCCTGTCGATGCCGCTGCTGGCGGCGATCTTCAGCGCGGTCGGTGTGATGGGCGGGTATATCGTCGGCGTGGGGTTGCTGGGTGTGGACAGCGGCTCCTACTTCTCCCAGATGCAGGCGGTTACGGACTGGCGCGAGGACGTGGTCTCCGGCGTGATCAAGAGCATCGTGTTCGGGTTCGTGGTCACCTGGATCGCGATCTTCCAGGGCTTCGATGCCGAACCGACTTCCGAGGGGATCTCGCGGGCCACGACCCAGACCGTGGTGATTTCGGCGCTGGCGGTTCTGGGGCTGGACTTCATCCTGACCGGACTGATGTTTACCTGACCGGTCGCCGCGTTGCGGCCATGTCGTCGAGAGGAAATGCAATGAAACTGCGCTATCTGGAAGTTTCGGTGGGCCTGTTCGTGCTGCTTGGCATCGCGGCGTTGTTCTACCTGGCGATCCAGGTCAGCAACATCGCCGAATACCGGGATCGTGACACCTACGAGGTGATCGCCTATTTCGATCACATCGGTGGCCTGAAGGTGCGTGCGCCGGTGACCGTATCGGGTGTAAGGATCGGGCGCGTGTCAAGGATTGCCTACGACCCCGAGCGGTTTCAAGCACGCGTGACGCTCGCCATCCAGTCGGGCACGGATTTTCTGCCAGCGGACACGCAGGCCAGCATCTTCACTGCCGGCCTGCTTGGTGAGCAGTACATCGCGCTTGAGCCCGGCGGCGACTTCGAGTCGCTGGCCCAGGGTGACGAGATCCTGTTCACGCAGTCGGCCCTGGTGCTGGAAAACATGATCGGCCGCGTGCTGACGAACTTCTCCAGCGATTGAACGGCCCGGACGGCTTCGGGTCCGAGTGTGAGAAAAGAGGCTGAATCGACATGAAAGGAAGATTTCACTCCGCGCTGGCGGGTCTGCTGCTCCTCGGCGCGTTCATGCTCGGCGCGGCACCGCTTCACGCCGCGGAGCCGACGGAACTCGTGGAGGGTGCGATCAACCGCGTCCTCGATTCGCTCAGGGCGGATCAGGCTCGCGCGGAGTCGGACCCCGATTTCGTGCTGCAGGTGATCGAGAACGAGATCCTGCCGCTGGTCGATGTCGAGGGCATGGCCCGGCTGATCCTCGCGAGGCACTGGCGTGACGCCACCCCCGAGCAGCGGCGCCGGTTCACCGAGGCCTTCCGCAACACCTTGCTGAATGCCTACGGGGTGCGGCTCGCCGATTACCTCGACCGGCGCGTGGTGGTGATTCCGCGCCGGTCGCGGCAGGACGACAGGATGGCTGTGGTCGCCACCGAGATCGAGGTCGGCCGGGGGCAGCCCAACCTCGTGGTCAACTACCGCCTGCGGCCGGTGGACGGCGAGTGGAAGGTGTTCGACGTGGAGGCGGAGGGTCTGAGTTTCGTCGGCAATTTCCGCACGAGCTTCAATACCGAGATCGGCCGTGACGGCCTGGACGCGCTGATCGCCCGCCTCGAGGCAGGGGATCGCTCGCTGATCGAGGAAGTGATCGACGATGCCGCACAGCAGGGCGACGGGGACCGTGGCTGATCCGACGCTGGCCCTGGACGGAGCCGTGCTGCGCCTCTCCGGCCCGGTCACGCTGAACACGGTCGCACCGCTGCTGGTCCGGGGTCGCGGCCTGTTGCCCCAGCTGCCGGAGGAGGCGACGCTCGACCTGTCCGGCGTCACGCGGATCGACAGTGCCGGTGTCGCGATGCTGGTCGAACTCTGGCGACAGCGCGAACGACAGGGTACGCGGCTCGGCTTCGCCGCGATCCCTGCAGAGCTGAAGCCGTTCCTGCAACTCTACGCGCTCGAGCCGGTGTTCGGTCTACCTGCCTCCGACTGAACCGCCGCCCGGCCCCTACACTTCTGTGGGCGGTACCGGGGTTTTCCGTTATCATGGCCGGTTTCCGAGCGCCGCGGGGCAACCCGCGGCCCTTCCGAGTCTTAGATGGACAAATTGATAGTGACCGGTGGCCGCCCGCTGGAAGGGCAGGTCTGGATATCCGGAGCGAAGAACGCGGTACTGCCGATTCTCGCGGGGACGCTCCTCGCCGACAGCCCGATGGTGATCGGCAACGTTCCGCATCTGCAGGACGTCACCACCACCATGGAACTGCTCGGCCGGATGGGTGTGACGCTCACCGTGAACGAGCGCATGCGCATCGAGGTGGACCCGACCACGCTGACGCAGTGCGTCGCCCCCTACGACCTGGTCAAGACCATGCGTGCGTCGATCCTGGTGCTGGGGCCGCTGCTGGCGCGCTTCGGCGAGGCCGAGGTCTCCCTGCCCGGTGGCTGTGCGATCGGCAGCCGGCCCGTGAATCTGCACCTGAAGGGCCTGGAGGCGATGGGTGCGCAGATCGAGGTCGACGCCGGCTACATTCACGCAAGAGCCACCCGCCTGAAGGGCGCGAGAATCGTCTTTGATCAGGTCACCGTCACCGGTACGGAAAATCTGCTGATGGCCGCGACGCTCGCGGATGGCGAAACGCTGATCGAGAACGCCGCCCGCGAGCCCGAGGTGGTCGATCTGGCCCGATTCCTGTCCCGCATGGGCGCGAAAATCCAGGGTGCGGGAACAGACACGATCCGGGTGACCGGGGTCGAGCGACTCTCCGGCTGCGAATACGACGTGATGCCGGACCGCATCGAGACCGGCACGTTTCTGGTCGCCGCCGCAGTGACACGGGGTCACGTGCGCGCGAAGAACACGCGGCCCGAACTGCTGGACGCAGTCCTGCTGAAGCTGGCTGAAGCCGGCGCCGGGATCGACACGGGACCGGACTGGGTCGAACTGGACATGCGGGGCCGGCGGCCGAAGTGCGTGAACCTGCGCACCGCGCCGTTCCCGGCCTTTCCGACCGACATGCAGGCCCAGATGATGACCCTGAACGCGGTGGGCACCGGTACCGGTTCGGTGATCGAGACGGTCTTCGAGAACCGGTTCATGCACGCGCAGGAACTGCAGCGCATGGGCGCGGACATACGCATCGAAGGCAATACCGCGATCGTCACCGGTGTCGAGAGCCTGCGCGGTGCTCCGGTGATGGCCACGGACCTGCGCGCGTCGGCGAGCCTGATCCTCGCCGGTCTGGTGGCGGAGGGGGAGACCGCGGTGGACCGGATCTATCACATCGACCGGGGGTACGAATGCATCGAGGAGAAACTGAGCCAGATCGGAGCGACGATCCGCAGGGAGCCCGCCCGGTGAACGCGGCTCAGGCGATGACGATTGCGTTGTCGAAGGGGCGCATCCTGGAGGAGACCCTGCCGCTGCTCGAGCGCGCGGGGATCGTGCCGCTGGAGGACCCGGCGAAGACCCGCAAGCTGATCATCGGCACCACTCGTCCCGATGTGAACATCGTGGTCGTGCGGGCCACCGACGTCCCGACCTACGTGCAGTACGGTGCGGCCGCGGTGGGTGTCGCCGGAAAGGACGTGCTGATGGAGCACGGCGGAACCGGACTCTACGAACCGCTGGACCTGGGGATCGCGCGCTGCCGGATGATGCTCGCGGGTCGCCCCGGGCACGTGGCCGGCGCCGAGCGCCTGCGCATCGCAACGAAGTTCGTGAACATCACGCAACGCCACTTTGCGGCCCAGGGCCGGCAGGTCGAGATCATCAAGCTGTACGGGTCCATGGAGCTGGCGCCTCTGGTCGGGCTGGCCGACTACATCGTCGACCTGGTCGACACCGGCAACACGCTGAAGGCCAACGGCCTTGCGCCGCTGGAACTGATCGCGCACATCAGCTCCAGGCTGGTGGTGAACAAGGCGGCGATGAAAATGCAGCATGCGCGCATCCAACAACTGATCGAGGGCCTGCGTCCGGCCCTGACGCCGGCCGCCTGAGGCCACTGGATTCCAAATGAGCCACGCCACCGACGATCTGCGAATCAAGTCCATCGACGAGGTCTCCTCGCCCGATGTCGTGCGGGGCGAGATCCCGCTGACCGATGCGGCCGCCGAGACGGTCTACAACGCCCGGGCCGCGATTCACCGCATTCTGCACGGCGGCGACGACCGGCTGCTGGTGGTCGTGGGACCCTGCTCCATCCACGACGTCGACGCGGCCCTGGAGTACGCCGGCCGCCTCGGCGCGCTGCGGGAGGAGCTCGGCGACGCGCTGGAGGTGGTGATGCGCGTTTATTTCGAGAAGCCGCGCACCACGGTCGGCTGGAAGGGGCTGATCAACGATCCTGAACTGGACGGAAGCTTCCAGATCAACAAGGGTCTGCGCCTGGCGCGCGGACTTCTGCGCGATCTGGCGGAGCGCGGGATGCCGTCGGCCACCGAGTTTCTCGACCTGATCAGCCCGCAGTACATCGCGGACCTGGTGTCCTGGGGTGCAATCGGGGCCCGGACCACCGAGAGCCAGGTGCATCGCGAACTCGCGTCGGGTCTGTCCTGCCCGGTCGGCTTCAAGAACTCCACCGACGGCAGCCTGCAGATCGCGATCGATGCGATCCGCTCCGCTTCCAGGCCTCACCACTTCCTGTCCATGACCAAGGCTGGGCGCTCGGCGATCTTCTCCACCAGCGGCAACGAGGACTGCCACATCATCCTGCGCGGTGGCAGGCAGCCGAACTATGATGCGGAGAGCATCGCCCAGGCCTGCAGCCAGCTGCACGCGGCCGATCTGCCGGAGGCGGTGATGGTGGACTGCAGCCACGCCAACAGCCGCAAGGACCCGGCCCGGCAGGTCGACGTGGTGCGCTCGGTCGCCGACCAGGTGCAGGGGGGGGATCACCGCATCGTCGGAGTGATGCTGGAAAGCCATCTGCAGGCCGGGCGTCAGGACATCCTGCCGGGGCGGCCGCTGGTCTACGGCCAGAGCATCACCGATGCCTGCATGGGCTGGGATGACTCCGAGGCCTCGCTGCGCGTACTGGCCGCCGCTGCCCGGCGCCGCCGCCAGCGCCAATAAACCGAAGACCGCGCGCGGCGCGCAGTATGCTCGAAGAAAGCGTCGGATATCGCCATGATTGTGCATTTCCAGGCGGCCCCGGGGCCGTTCACCCGATCGTAATGGGAGTCAGCAGCCATGCCTGAGATCAAGCGCCTCGACAGCCAGGATGGGCAGTTCTGGAAAGAACTGGACCGGTTGCTGCAGTGGGAGTCGGTGGCCGACCACGGGGTGCGGGCCATCGTGGACGAAATCCTGGAGGCGGTGCGCGGGGAGGGCGACGCGGCCGTGCTCCGCTACACCGAGCGCTTCGACCGCCTGCATCTCGATCGCGCGGAGCAACTCGAGATCCCGCTCGAGCGCCTGCACGAGGCGTTGGAGAGGATTCCGGCTGCCCAGCGCGAGGCCCTGGAAACGGCGGCGGTGCGCATCCGACGCTACGCGGAGCATCAGCGCATGCAGGACTGGCTGATCGAGGAGCCGGATGGCACCGTGCTCGGGCAGCGCGTGACGCCGCTCGACTCGGTGGGCCTGTACGTGCCGGGAGGCAAGGCGGCCTATCCGTCTTCGGTGCTGATGAACGCAATTCCGGCGAAGGTTGCCGGTGTGCCGCTGCTGGTGATGGTCGTCCCGGCTCCGGCCGGAGAGCTCAACGACATGGTGCTCGCCGCAGCCGCCATCGCGGGCGTGGACCGCGTGTTCACCATCGGCGGGGCGCAGGCGGTGGCGGCTCTCGCCTACGGTACCGCAACGGTGCCCGCGGTGGACAAGATCGTCGGGCCCGGCAACATCTTCGTCGCGGCAGCCAAGCGCGAGGTCTTCGGTACCGTGGGCATCGACATGATCGCGGGCCCCTCGGAGATCCTGGTGGTCTGCGACGGGCAGACCCATCCCGACTGGATCGCCGCGGACCTCTTTTCGCAGGCCGAGCACGACGAGCAGGCGCAGTCGATCCTGGTGTCGCCCGATGCGGGTTTCCTGGACCGGGTCTCCGAGGCAATGGACCGGCTCCTGAAGGAGATGCCGCGCGACGGGATCATCCGCGCCAGCCTCGAAGGACGTGGCGCGCTGGTTCGTGTCCGCGACATGGACGAGGCGGTCCGCGTGGCCAATCACATCGCCCCCGAGCATCTCGAACTCTCGGTGGCCGATCCCCAGAGCCTGCTGGACGCGGGGCTGCGCCACGCGGGCGCGGTCTTCATGGGCCGCTACACCTGCGAGGCCGTCGGCGATTACTGCGCCGGTCCGAATCACGTGCTTCCGACCTCACGCACCGCGCGCTTCTCCTCGCCTCTGGGCGTCTATGACTTCCAGAAACGCTCCAGCATCATCCAGTGTTCGCCCGAGGGCGCGGTGGCGCTGGGCCGCACCGCCTCGGTGCTTGCCCGCGGCGAGGGGCTGGTGGCCCACGCCCGTTCGGCCGAGATGCGCGGTGAGTAGCGAGCCGTCCGGATGCAGGAGGCGCCCGGCGTGACGCGACCCTCCGACCTGATGCGGCCCGAGGTGCTGGAACGCCCCGCGTACGCAGTCGCGGACGCCGCCGGGCTGATCAAGCTCGATGCGATGGAGAATCCCTTTCCGTGGCCAGGCGAGCTCGAGGCGGCGTGGCTGGAGGCTCTGCGCGGGGTCGAGTTGAACCGCTACCCCGATCCCGGTGGGCGTGCCGTGAGCGAGGCGATTCGGGCCGCGCACGGACTCCCCGAAGACGCCGGCTGTCTGCTCGGCAACGGCTCGGACGAGCTGATCCAGATTCTGATCACCGCGGTGCAGGGCAGCGGTCGGCCGGTGCTGTCACCGGTGCCGACCTTCGTGATGTACGAGGTGCTCGCACGGGCCGCCGGGGTTCCTTTCGTCGGCGTGCCGCTGGCATCCGACTTCGACCTCGACGCAGCCGCGATGCTGCGGGCGCTGGAAGAGCATCGGCCGGCGCTGCTTTTCCTGGCGTTTCCGAACAACCCGACCGGCCGCCTGTACGACCCGGGCCTGGTGGCGGAACTGGTTGCGGCCAACCCGGGCATTACGGTGATCGACGAGGCCTACGCTCCGTTCGCGAGTCACAGCTTCCTGCCGGAGGCTGGCGCTTCTCCGGGCCTGATGGTGATGCGCACCTTGTCGAAACAGGGGCTGGCGGGACTGCGGCTCGGGTATCTGGCCGCTTCCCACGACTGGATCGATGCGCTGGATCGCCTGCGTCTGCCCTACAACGTGAATGCCCTGACCCAGCGCTCGGTACTGTTCGCGCTGGAACACGGCGCGGTGCTGGAGCGCCAGGCCCGCCTGTTGCGTGAGCAGCGTTCGCGGATCTCCGCCACGCTCGCATCGCTCCCCGGCGTGCGCCGGTTGGTGCCGAGCGAGGCCAATTTCATCTTGTTCGAGGTCGCGTCAGGACGCGGCCGCAGCGTGTTCGAGTCGCTGCGGGCCTCGGGCATCCTGATCAAGGACGTGGGGGGCGGGGGTGGGGTGCTTGCGGATCATCTGCGGGTGACCGTGGGGGCTCCGCACGAGAACGACGCCTTTCTGGGAGCATTGGCCGAAGCACTCACGGCACCCGCCTGAGCCGTTGCCAGAGGGCGGGTCAGACCGGGCGCTGGTCGACCGTCGCCTCGAGTTCCAGCAGTTCCCCGTCGCGCAGCGCTTCGATGTCGATGCGATCGCCCGGGCGCTTGCGCGCGATCACGTTCAGGGCCGCCCGCGCGTTGTCTACGCGCTGTCCATCCAGCCGGAGGATCACGTCGCCTGGCCGCAGGCCGGCCCGTGCCGCCGGGCCACGGCTGAGGATGCCGGCGATCAGCACGCCCCGGGGCTGTTCCATGCCGAAGGATTCGGCCAGTGCCCGGTCCATCGGCTGCACCTCGATTCCGAGCCAGCCTCGGGCCACGTAGCCCTTTTCGATGATCTCGTTCATCACGTCCCGCGCCAGATCCACCGGGATCGCAAACCCGATGCCGTGGGAGCCGCCCGAGCGGGTGAAGATCGCCGTGTTGATGCCGACCAGCTCCCCCAGCGCGTTGATCAGCGCCCCGCCGGAATTGCCGGGGTTGATCGCCGCGTCGGTCTGGATGAAGTCCTCGAACAGGTTGATTCCCAGTTCCGTCCGGCCGGTCGCGCTGACGATGCCCTGGGTGACGGTCTGACCCACGCCGAAGGGGTTGCCGATCGCCAGTACCACATCGCCGACCAGCAGGTCCCGGGAACGTCCGACACTGGCGGCGGTGACTCCCGGGGCGTCGATGCGCAGCACTGCGAGATCCGTCTCCGCGTCGATGCCGATGATGGCGGCCGGGTGCGCCTTGCCGTTCGCGAGCACCACGGCGATGGCTTCGGCCTGCTCGATCACGTGATGGTTGGTCAGGATGTGCCCGCTCGCGGTCATGATCACGCCGGAGCCCAGGCTGGCCTGTTCACGGTCCGCGGGACCGTAGGGCGTCTCCGCGAAGAAGCGGTCCACCTCGGCCTGGCCGGTCAGCGGGTGGGGCGCCTCGACCGTGCGTGAGGTCATGATGTTCACCACGGCCGGCGCGGCCCTGGCCACCCCGGGGGCGTAGGAGATCGCGCCCTGCAGGGCCGGACCGGGCTCCGCCGGGGGTGCCACCGCGGTCGTGCCGCTGCGGTCGCCGTTCAGCAGCGCGGGAAAGAACAGCGCAATGATCACCGCAACCGCGACGCCGGCCAGGGCTGCTTGCAGCAGGAAACGCGAAAGCTTCACCATGCCCCTAATATACCATCGTAAATCCGCTCGCCGCGCCTTTGCGACTGCAGTTTTCCGCGCTGCAGCACCTGATCCGGGAGGTTCCGATGCCCGCTGCCATCGACCGCGACACCCTTCTCGAGGCGCTCGACCGCGAACTGGAGCCCGGTCGCTTCGAGGATTACTGCCCCAACGGGCTGCAGGTGGAAGGGCGCCGCGAGATCCGTTGCATCGTCAGCGGCGTGACCGCCTCCCATGCGCTTATTCTTGCGGCGATCGAACACGAGGCGGACCTGATCCTCGTGCATCACGGGTATTTCTGGCGTGGTGAGCCGCAGCCGATCGTGGGCATGAAGCGGCAGCGGCTGCAGGCGCTGCTCCAGCACGACATCAATCTGATCGCCTACCACCTGCCGCTGGACGCACACCCGGTTCTCGGCAACAACGCCCAACTCGGGCTCCAGCTGGGTTTCCAGACCGAAGGGCTACTGCGCCCGGACGGCGTGGGGCTGGTGGGCCGCCTCGCGGAGGCGCGGTCGGCGGAACGCTTCGCGGCCGAGATCGGGGCGGCCCTCGGACGATCCTCGACGTGGATCCAGGGCGGCACGCACCCGGTGCTGCGGGTGGCCTGGTGCACCGGCGGTGCGCAGTCGATGCTTGCGGCGGCCGCCGCGCACGGCGTTGACGCGTTCATCAGCGGCGAGATTTCCGAGCAGACGACCCACGAGGCGCGTGAACTCGGCGTGCACTACTTTGCCGCCGGTCATCACGCGACCGAGCGCTACGGGCCACGTGCGCTGGGAGCGTGGTGTGCCGAGCATTTCGGCATCGAGCACAGTTTCATCGATATACCCAACCCGGCCTGAGCGATCCGAACCCGTGGGTTGCGGTCAGGTCTCATCGACGAAAAGGGCCCAGGTCGCGGGTTTTCGGGTTGACCGAATTAGCGTTTTAGTGAATTCTATTTGATTACACCGCCCCCAAGAGGGCGCTACGACGGCGCGCAGGACTCATCGCCGGG
>SKQM01000204.1 GCA_007119005.1 Thioalkalivibrio sp. | reverse complement strand
TGGCGCGAAATGGCCACGGAACTCGACGTCGACCCGGCCAGCGACGAAGACCTGAGGAGCCGTTTCGTCGAACGCAGCCTGCTGAACCGCGTGAACCGCCAGCTGAACGACTTCCCGGGCTACGCGCGGATCCGGCGCCTGATCCCGCTGCGCGAACCGTGGACGGTCGACCAGGGCCTGCTGACCCCCACGCTGAAGATGAAGCGCGAACGCATCGTCGACAGCTTCCGCGACGAAGTCGAAGCCGCCTACGCGGATTACGCCGACACCTGATCGACGTTCATGGCTCCGGCGTAATCCCAACCCCGAAGGCTTTCGGGGCGGTCGCTGCTGAAGGCTTGCTGAGGGGCAAGCCTGATGACGGGTGTCGGCAGCATGGATGCTGCCGTCAAGCCTACATGGATGTATTCACGGCGTCCCGCCATCAGGCTTGCCCCTCATCAGCAAGCGCCCCCTCACCCGTGCCCGACCAGCACCGGCCGCAGCCGCGCGACGGCTTCCTCGAGACGCGCGCGCGGCTGGGTGTAGGCGATGCGGATGTGGTCGCGTCCGGAACCGGGGCTGAAGTCCGTACCCGGGGTCAGCGCCACGCCGGCCTCGTCCAGTATCCGGTCACACAGGGCCTCGGAGCCGGTGCCGTGGGCGCGGCTGTCGGCATAGAGGTAGAAGGCCCCCTCCGGGCGTGCGCGCAGCTCCAGGCCAAGCCCCGGCAGCGCCTGCAGCAGAAAGTCGCGTCGGGCCCGAAGTTCCTGCACCCTCTCCTGCAGCAGCGCCTCGGTTCCGGGCTCGAAAGCCGCCAGCGCGGCCACCTGCGCGACGGTCGGAGGGGCGACGAACAGGTTCTGCGCGAGACGCCGCAGCGGTTCGACCCAGCCCTCCGGCACCACCATCCAGCCGAGGCGCCAGCCGGTCATCGCGTAGTACTTCGAGAAGCTGTTCACGACGACCGCGTCGGGCACCTTCGACAGCGCGGTCTCGGGTGCCTGGTCGAAGATCAGGCGTCCATAGATCTCGTCCATGATCAGCACGCCGTTGCGCTCGCGGACGACCTCGGCAATGGCGATCAGCTCCCCCGACCGAAGCAGCGTCCCGGTGGGATTGGCTGGCGACGCCAGCATCACCGCGCGGGTTTCCGGACGCCAGGCGGCGGCGATCTGCGCCGCCGTGGGCTGGAATCCGGATTCGGCCGGAACGGGCACCGGAACCGGCCGCCCGCCCAGCGCCGTGACGAACTGCCGGTTGCAGGCATAGCCGGGATCCGGCAGCAGTACCGTATCACCCGCATCGGTCCCGGCCGCCAGCGCGAGCAGGATCGCCGCCGAAGCGCCGCTGGTGACGATCACGCGCTCGGGATCGATCCGGAGTCCGTACAGCCTGAGATAATCCCCGGCGATCGCCTCGCGCAGTGCCCGGGTGCCGTGTGCCGCCGTGTACCGGATCATGCCCGAGGCCGTTGCGTCCACTGCGGCCGCGACGATCGCCTCCGGGGTCGGAAAGTCGGGCTCGCCCACCTCGAGGTGAATCACGTCCCTGCCCGCGGCCTCCAGCGCCTGTGCCCGCGCCAGCACCTGCATCACCCGGAACGGCTCCATCGCGGCAGCACGGCCGGACAGGGTCGGCACGGCCAGCCTCAACGCCGCTTCACGTGCCGCAGCAGGCGCTTGCGCTTGCGCTGCTGCCGCTCGGTCAGCACGTTCCTGCGACCGGCAAACGGGTTCTTACCGGTCTTGAACTCCAGCCGCAGCGGCGTGCCCACCAGGCGCAGGTGCGTGCGGAAGAAGTTCTCCAGGAAGCGCTTGTAGCTGGCCGGCAGCGCCTCGGTCTGGTTGCCGTGGATCACGATCACCGGCGGATTCTGACCGCCCTGGTGGGCGTAGCGGAGCTTGATCCGTCGATGTCCCACCAGCGGCGGCTGGTGTTCGGCCACCGCCGATTCCAGCAGCCTCGACAGCTGCGGCGTGGACAGCGCCACGAAGGCACTGGCATGGGCCTCGCGCACGTCCTCGAGCAGGTGACCGACATTCGTGCCGTGCAGCGCCGAGACCAGCCGCAGGCGCGCGAACCGCAGGAAACCAAGCTTGCGTTCGAGGTCCAGCCGGACCATCTCCCGGGTCTCCGGTTCGAGCCCGTCCCACTTGTTCACCGCGAGCACCAGCGCCCTGCCCGCGTCCAGCACCATCCCCAGCAGATGGGCGTCCTGGTCCGCGATGCCGGCTTGGGCATCGAGCACCATGATCACCACGTGCGCGGCCTCGATCGCCTTCAGCGTCTTGATCACGCTGAATTTTTCCACGGTCTCGTGCACCCGGGCCCGGCGCCGGACCCCGGCGGTATCGATCAGCGTGTAGTCGTGGCCATCGCGGGAGAACGGGATGAAGATGCTGTCGCGGGTGGTTCCGGCAATCGGGGTCGCGAGCACCCGTTCCTCCCCGAGCAGCCGGTTGATCAGCGTGGATTTGCCCACGTTCGGACGACCGACCAGCGCGACGCGGATGCCGGGCCAGCGGTCCAGCGCCTCGGCATCGCCGGCGGTGACCTCACCTTCGTCACCCGGCTCGGCCCGCTGGATATCGAGCTCCTCCTGCACACGGTGCATCAGAGCCGTGACCCCGCGCCCATGGGCTGCCGCGATGGGCTGGATGGGCCCAAGGCCCAGCGCGTGGAACTCCGCTGTGGCCGAATCGATGTCGAGACCATCGGTCTTGTTCGCGACCAGCAGGGCCCGGACGCCGTCACTGCGCAGTCTGCGCGCGATCGCCTCGTCCAGCGCGGTCAGTCCGGACCTGGCATCGACCATCAGCAGCACGAGGTCCGCCTCGGCAATCGCCTGCCGCGTCTGCTGGGCCATCGCCACATCCATGGTCTCGTCCTCGCCGGAGAGGCCGCCGGTATCCACCACCATGTACGGAAAACCGCCGACCCGGCCAATGCCGTACTGGCGATCCCGGGTCAGCCCCGGCAAATCGGCGACCAGGGCGTCCCGCGAACGCGTCAGCTGGTTGAAGAGAGTGGATTTTCCGACATTGGGGCGCCCGACGAGGGCGATCACGGGAATCATCCCGGGGCCTCCGCGCAACGGTCACGCGCCGGCTCGAACCGGCGCGCCCGGGGATCGGTGTCAGTCATTGCCGACGCGCGCCCGGATCGCACTGACCTGCCCATTGCCTGACACCACGTAGAGCACGCCATCCTGCAGCACGGGCCGGCTGACGATGGCACCACGCCCCGCGCGGGTCCGCGCGAGGATGCTTCCGTCGTCCAGGCTGAGCCAGTGCAGGTAGCCTTCAAAATCCCCGACCACGGCCTGGTTGCCGACGGCCACCGGGGCGGTGACGCCGCGCAGGCGCAGGCCGCTCTGCTGCCACAGGTCGCCGCCGTTGCGGGGGTCGAGGCCCCAGACGTGGCTGTCCGAGGCCGTCATCACCAGGACCTCGGCTTCGGCATCGATGTCGCCACCCTGATAGGAGGAGAAGTCCCGGGCCCAGATCGGATCACCGCTGTCCAACGCCACCGCGACCAGTCGTCCCTGGTAAGCGGCCGCGAAGCCGGCGCCGCGGTAGATCGGGATGTGACCATCGGCATCGATCAACCGCTCCAGTTCGGAGCGGCCCGAGGGAAGTCCGATGGTGGCTTCCCAAAGCACATTACCGCGTGCCGCGCCGAGCATCAGGAGACGACCCGTATCGAAGCTGGCCAGCACCCGGCCCGGCAGCATCTGCGGCACCTGTGCGCCCCGCAGGCTGAGCGCAGGCGTAGTGCGCAGCACCGTCCAGCGCGTCGTACCCGAGGCCGCATCCAGCGCATGCAGCCGCCCGTCGTTGGTCCGGGCGACCACCTGGCCGCCCAGCACCGGCGACACCGCCACCACCTCGCTGGACAGGCGGGTGCGCCAGATCTCCTCGCCGTTTTCCAGGTTCAGCGCGATCGCGAGCCCGTCGAGTGTCCCGAGCACGGCGACACCGCCCCCGACACCCAAGCCCGAAGCCACCTGTGCATCGCGCAAGCGAGTCTCCCAGCGCGGGGATCCCGAATTTCGCTCGAGCGCGGCCACGCGCCCCCGGACATCGGCGGCAATCACGAGATCCTCGGTCACGCCGGGCTGCATCTGCCAGAGAAAGCGGTCGCCGCCACGGCCAATGGAACGCGACCACAGGGTCTGAGGGGTTCCCACCGCCGTGAACTCGGGCAGCGGGGCGGGGCGCTCCGTGGTGTCGCGGGTCCATAGCCCGCAGGCGGAGAGCGA
>SKQM01000164.1 GCA_007119005.1 Thioalkalivibrio sp. | reverse complement strand
GGCGTTGTGCGTGGGCAGGATGTCCGGGCCCTGCGTCAGCAGCACGTAGTCGAGCCGGTGCGGATCGTCGCCGCGCTCCCGCAGCAGCGTTTGCAGGCGGTACTGGGTGGACAGCGCCAGTTCGACGCCGCCGGCGCCGCCCCCGACGACCGCGATCCGGAAGCGTCCCTCGCTGTCCAGCACGCGCTGGATCAGCGTCTCCCAGCCACGCAGGAAGGCGTCGATCGGCTTCACCGGGAGCGTGAACTGCGCCGCGCCGGGAACGTCCATCGTCCCCGGGCGCGAGCCGGTGTTGATCGACAGCAGGTCGTAGTGCACCGGCGGGCGGCCCTCGACTTCCAGTACCCTGGTCTCCGGGTCCAGCCCCCGTACCTCGCCGTGGTAAAGGCGCGCGCCGGCGAAGCGGGCGAGCGGCCCGAGGTCGATGTGGCATTCGTCGAAGCCGTAGTGACCGGCGATGTAGCCCGGCAGCATCCCGGAATACGGGGTGTGGATGTCGCGCGTGACCAGCGTCAGACGCAGGCCCGGCAGCGGGCGCATCCCGAAACGGCGCAGCACCGCGACGTGCGCGTGGCCGCCACCGACCAGCACCAGGTCCTTGGCGACGGGCGCGTTGTCCTTCTGCATCGGCAGGTTCTCCCTCGTGCTTGCGGTCGGTTGACCCAGCTTCAGACCGCGCAGGTCCGGAAGCCCGCGAACACGTCGTTGCGATCCGGGCCATAGTAATTGCGCCAGGTGTTGCGGATCAGGCGCGAGCGCGTAGCCCAGCCGCCGCCGCGCAGCACCCGGGTCTGCCCGAACAGCGGCGTCGAGTAATCACGATACATGTCAGGGGTGAAGCCGGGGTAGGGGCCGAAGGTGGTGTCGGTCCACTCCCAGGCGTTGCCGATCATCTGGCGGCAGCCGAACGCGCTGTCGCTGGCGGGCAGGGCGCCGACGTCGATGGTGCCGAGCGCGCGGCCATCCAGGTTGGCGCGCGAAGCGTCCGGCGGGCTGTCGCCCCAGGGGTAGAGCCGCTTCACCGGTGCCAGCGTCGAGCCGTCGGCGCTCGGTGCTCCGGCGGCCGCCACTTCCCACTCCACTTCGGTCGGCAGGCGACGCCCCGCCCAGCGGCACCAGGCCTTCGCTTCGTACCAGCTCACGTGGATCACCGCTGCCTGCGGTGGCAGCGGCTCCCAGCGGTCGAAGTGTCGCCACTCCCAGCCATCTGCGCCGTGCCGCCAGTACACGGGGTGCTCGAGCTTCGCGGCGCTGCGCCATTCCCAGCCTTCCTCGTTCCAGAATTCGGGGCGCCGGTAGCCGCCGTCGTCGACGAACTCGGCAAACTGGGCGTTGCTGACCGCGGCGCGCGCGATGCGAAACGGCGCGACCTCCACCGGGTGTGCCCACTTCTCGTTGTCGAACACGAACCTGTCTTCCTCCGGTCGCGCGCCCAGCAGGAACGTGCCGCCGGGGATCTCCGCATCGCCTTCCAGTCCACCGGCGCGCCACGCGGGATCGGCCGGGGCGCCGATCGCCGGCGGCGGGTAGGCCAGCGTCTGGCGCGTGTAGGTGAAGGCCTCGGTGTGCATGTCCTCGTGAAACACCGCGTACTGGGCGAGGTAGTCGCGCCTGGCGTCCGGCGGATCCCGCTCGAGATGTTCGCGCACGCGCCGCCTGACGCCGTCCATGTAGGCCAGCGTCTCCTCCAGCGTCGGCAGGGGCAGATCCCAGCGGGTGTCGTGGGCGATGGTGATGGAGTCGTAGAGGCGGTCGACGTCCGGCCGTTCGGAACCCTCGCCGAGGTGTTGCCGGAGCACCCAGTACTCGTGGAAATAGGCCGCGTGACCGATCTCCCAGCGCAGCGGGTTCACCGTCGGCAGCCTGGGGCCCATCAGTTGCTGCGCATCCAGATCCTGCACCAGTGTCAGGGTCCGGGCGCGCGCATCGTCGATCTGCGCGATCAGCTCGCGATGTTCGGGCAAGTGCACGTCCATGCCTCATGGGTTAAGTTGACGTCGGAGAACGTTCGCACATCACGGACTCTGGATGCGAGTACACCTGATCACGCCGGCGCCGTCCCGGGCTCGGGGCGGCAACTGGACCACCGCGGCGCGCTGGGCGTCGATGCTGCGACGGCTCGGGCACCGCGTCGAGGTCAGCCGCGACGTTCACGGCGAGCCCGCGGATCTGATGATCGCGCTGCACGCCTGGCGCAGCGCGGATTCGATCACCCGCTTTGCGAACGAGTACCCGGATCGGCCACTCGTCGTCGTGTTGACCGGCACCGACGCCTACCGGTTCATTCACAGTCACCCGGCCCGGACGCTGCATTCGATGCAGCTCGCGCAGGTGCTGGTCGGCCTGCACGACCTGATCGACCAGGTCGTTCCCCCGGAGCTTCGTGGCAAGCTGCGCGTGATCCATCAGTCGGCGCCGCCAGGCCTGCCGCGCCAGCCGGCCCGCCGCGACTTCCGGGTGTGCGTGGCGGGGCACCTGCGGGAGGAGAAGGATCCCCTCCGCCCGGCACTGGCGGTCCGCGACCTGCCGCCGGCCAGCCGCCTGCGTGTCGATCTTTTCGGTGCCGCGCACAGTCCTGAGTGGGCCGAGGAGGCCCGGGCCGAGATGGCGGTGAATCCGCGCTTCCGCTGGCACGGGGAAGTGCCGCGCCACCGTTTGCGGCACGCCTTTGCACGATCCCATCTGCTGGCCCTGCCGTCGCGCATGGAGGGCGGGGCGAACGTCATCGGCGAGGCCGTGATGGCGGATCTGCCGGTCGTCGCCTCGCGCATCCACGGATCTATTGGTCTGCTCGGAGAAGACTACCCGGGGTTCTACCCGGTCGGGGGCACGGAGGAACTGCGTGCGTTGCTGCTTATTGCCGAACAGGACTCCGGCTTCTATGGCTCGCTGGAATACGCCTGCCGCGCGCTGCGGCCGCTGTTCGACCCGGCGCGCGAAGAGCGCGAGCTGGAGAAGCTGGTGAGGGATCTCTGCGGCTGATCGACAGGACGGGGACAGATTTTGAAATCTGTCCCCGCGGGGGCCGACACGGGCGAGGGATTTCGGTTACAGCAGTGGGGTGGCGGGGGATCGGCTTCCGTTGCGCGCGAGTTGTTCCTGGTAGCGCTTCAGGAAGTAATCGATGGTTTCGGTGCGGATGCGGATCGAGCCGGTCGGGCGGTTTTCGTCGAGGTCTTTCATGCAGAAGTACGGGGTCCCCGAGCGTTCGACGATTTCCTGCACCACCGAATAGAGCGGGGCATCGTGGCCGCACTTGAAACTGGAGAGCTCCAGCGCGACGAGGTTCGGGTGGCGCGCGACGAACTTCGCCGCCCAGAGCTTGCGTGAGCTGTGCTCCGAGAAGCGGTGTTTCCAGACATCCGTGATGCTCAGCGGCGAATCGATCCGCCCGGCACGGATCTCGGCACCGAACAGCCGGTCCAGGAGATCCGGATCCACCGGTAGCGCGTCCTGCCAGAAAATCGGATATCCGGCCCGCTGCAGTTCCTCGAGGATGCCGTGGTTGATCCCGGGGTCGTTGTGATACGGTCGCCCCAGCACCACGATGCCGACCCGGCCGTCTTGCTCGAGACGGTCGAGCTCCGCGCGCTGCTGCGCCCGCATCCGCTGCTGAAACGCCGCGAGCGCCCGCAGTCCCTCGCGCACCGCCCGCTGTGATTCCGGCAACGTGACGCCCAGCTCGTCCCGCCAGTCCTCGTAGAGCTGGCGGGCACAGAGGATCGGCTCGTCGAGGTTCACGAAGGTCTTCTTGAACCGTATCCCGCTGGCCGCGAACAGGTCGTCCTCTCGGATGAAGGCTGCGTGGGTGGCCTCGGCGGTGGCGACCACGGTCGGGCAGGATTTCGAGGCCTGCACGTCCTCGAGATGCGGTGGCAGTGCGTCGATCATCGGGAAGAAGACATGGGTCAGTGGGCGCTTCTGATGCACCCGTTCCAGCAGGTCGTGGACATGCGCGATGCCCAGCTTGCTGGGGAAGCAGGGGTCGATGCTCCCGCGCCGAGCCCCCTGCCGGTACAGCGCCTCGTCGGTCACCGCGGAAAATACGATCTGCCGGGGCGAAAGACCCAGCGACAGGAAATAGCCCATGAAGAACGGCGCACAGGAGTACAGGTTCAGCACCCTGGGGATGCCGATCCGGACGCGTTTGCGTGCCGCCCGCGCCCCGCGCCGGGCTCGGGATGCACCGAAGGCCAAGGCCGACCAGCGCCATGCAGGGGCATCGGCGACGCTGCTCACCGCCG
>SKQM01000138.1 GCA_007119005.1 Thioalkalivibrio sp. | reverse complement strand
GCATCCCCACCGGCTACCAGGACCTCGACGAACTCACCTCCGGGCTGCATCCTGGCGACCTCGTGATCGTCGCCGGGCGGCCCTCGATGGGCAAGACCAGCTTTGCGATCAACATCGCCGAATACGTGGCGATCAAGACGTCGAAGCCGATTGCGGTGTTCAGCATGGAGATGCCCGGCGAGCAGATCGCCATGCGCCTGCTGTCCTCGTTGGGCCGGATCAACCAGCAGAAGCTGCGCTCGGGCCGCCTCGACGACGCCGACTGGCCAAGGTTGACCAGCGCCGTGTCGATGCTTTCCGAGGCCCCGCTGTTCATCGACGATACCCCGGCGCTGTCGCCCACCGAGCTGCGCGCCCGCTCCCGTCGGCTGATGCGCGAGCACAAGGGCCTCGGGCTGATCGTGGTCGACTATCTGCAGCTGATGCAGGCGCCCGGGACCCGCGAGAACCGCGCCACCGAGATCTCCGAGATCTCCCGCTCGCTGAAGGCGCTGGCCAAGGAACTGGGCGTCCCGATGATTGCGCTCTCGCAGCTCAACCGCTCGCTGGAACAGCGTCCGAACAAACGCCCGGTGATGTCGGACCTTCGTGAATCGGGCGCGATTGAGCAAGATGCGGATTTGATTATGTTTGTTTACCGCGACGAGGTGTACAACGAGGACAGCGCGGACAAGGGTGTCGCGGAGATCATCGTCGCAAAGCAGCGCAACGGCCCGATCGGGACCGTGCGGCTGACTTTCCGGGGACAGTACACCCGTTTCGAGAATTACCATCCGGACGTTTACGGGGTCGGCGCCGAGGCGTGAGGCGCGCAGCCGTCATGCGCAGGAGTGCAACGGCCCTGCGCCACAACCTGGCGCGGGCGCTGGCGCTCGCACCGGGCAGCAGGATCTGGGCGGTGATCAAGGCCGATGGCTACGGTCACGGCATGGAGTGGGCGGCGGCCGAGCTGGCGGGGGTGGCGCAGGGCTTTGCCGTCTCCTGTGTGGAGGAGGCGCTGGCTCTACGCGAGAGTGGTGCCGCTGCGCCGATCCTGGTCCTGCAGGGGCCGCGCACACCGGCCGAGTGGGAGTTGTGTGCGCGCCATGACTTGCAGCCAGTGCTGCACGACGAGGCCCAGTTGCCCACGTTGGCCGGCTTCAACGGCGAACTCCCCGGTCTGTGGATCAAGCTCGACACCGGTATGCACCGGCTCGGGTTTGCTCCGTTGAAGGCGCAGATCCTGTTTCAGCAGCTGCGGGGTCATCCTGCTGCACGGCGGGGCTTGCACTGGCTCACCCATCTCGCCTGTGCCGATCAGCCTGCGCATCCACTGAACCGCGAACAGCTGGAGCGATTCGCCCACGCCGTATCGGAGCTGCCCGGTCAGCGCAGTGTCGCGAATTCCGCGCTGGTGATGTCGGGTGGTGCTGCGGCCTTCACCCGCGCCGAGTGGATCCGCACGGGCATCATGCTCTACGGCCCGAGTCCGCTGGAGGGCTCGGCGGGTCCTGAGCATGATCTTCGCCCGGTGATGACGGTCACCGCGCCGCTGATTGCGGTGAAAAGGCTGGAACCCGGGGCCACCGTCGGGTACGGGGCGACCTGGACCGCCGGTCGTTCCACCCGCGCTGGCGTGGTCGCGATCGGCTACGCCGACGGCTACCCGCGCCACGCGCCGACCGGCACGCCGGTGCTCGTGCGCGGGCGCGAGTGTCCTCTGATCGGCCGGGTCTCCATGGACATGCTGGAGATCGACCTGACCGACGTGCCCGAGGCCGATGTGGGGGATCCGGTCATATTGTGGGGTGAAGGCCTGCCAGTCGAGCGCATTGCCGAGGCCGCGGGAACGATCAGCTACGATTTGCTGACCCGGGTCGCCGGCCGCCTGCGCGTGACCGACATCGGGTAGGGCGGAACGGGCCGACGGCCGTCATCCGCCGCAGCGGCGTCGGGCATCGGGAGTGGGCGCGGGTTGCGGCCGGCGGCGCTTGTCGGATGACGCTGCGCTTCTTGGACCTGCGGGCTCTGCGGTTCCCTGGGGTTTTCGGACAACGCGGGACGCTCAGCTCACGCTGCTGTCGGGGGCGACGGCCTCGTAGCGGTTCAGTTCCTGCTCCGAGGCCGCGTCGACTTCCGCCAGTGTCACCGGGTAGCTCCAGAGATTCGCCAGGTGGCGCAGCACCATGAGGGCGTTGCGCGGCTCGAGTAGACGGCCGTCCGTCACCCGGTGTTCCAGCATCAGGTGCCGGTCGCCTGCGAGATCGACATCCACCACCTGGATATCCGGTTCGTGCCGGGCCACGTCGTACTGGCCCGCCAGTGCCCGGCGCACTGCCCGGAACCCGGACTCGTCGTGGATCGCCTCGACTTCCATCGCGCGGGCATCGGTGTCGTCGAGCACGGAGAACAGCCGCCACTCGCGCATCAGGCGCGGGCTGAGGAACTGCAGGATGAAGCTCTCGTCGCGATACTCGGCCCAGGCTGTCTTCCAGGTGCCGAGCACGTCCTGGTTGCCGGCGATGTCCGGAAACCAGCGCCGGTCCTCGTCGGTGGGCGCGGTGCAGATGCGCTCGAGATCTTTCAGGATGCCGAATCCCAGGGCATAAGGATTGATCCCCGAGAAGCGGGGGTCGTCGAACTCCGGCTGGAAGATCACGCCGGTGTGCGCATGCAGGAACTCCATGAAGGCCCCGTCGGTGATCTGGCCGGTCTCGTGCAGCCGCGTCATGATCGCGTAGTGCACGGTCGTCGCGCAGCCCTCGTTCATCACCTTGGTCTGCTTCTGCGGGTAGAAGTACTGCGCGACCAGGCGCACGATCCGCAATACCTCGCGCTGCCAGGGCGCCAGCCGCGGTGCGTGCTTCTCGAGGAAATACAGCAGATTCTCTTCCGGCAGGCCGAGGCGGTGCTGTCGGGCGTCGAGGTCCGGGTCAGATCGGTCCGCGTCGGTTTCACGACGCGGCAGGGTGCGCCATAGGTCGCTGAAACTGGTCTCCTCGAAGCGCTGCCGCTCGCGCTCGCGCTCGAGCTCGCGTTTCAGGTTCAGCGGCCTGCGCCGCGGGTAGCGGTGCACGCCGTGGATCATCAGCGCGTGGGCGGCATCGAGCACGCGCTCCACCGCGGCGTGACCGTAGCGCTCCTCGCAGTCGGCGACGTAGCGCTTCGCGAAGTCGAGGTAGTCGAGGATCGATTCGGCGTCGGTCCACTCCTTGAACAGCTGGTTGTTCCGGAAGAAGTGGCTGTGCCCGAAGGCAGCATGGGCCATCACCAGCGTCTGCATGGTCATGGTGTTCTCTTCCATGATGTAGCAGAGGCAGGGGTTCGAGTTGATCACGATCTCGTAGGCGAGCCCGGTCACGCCCTTGCGGTAGAGCATCTCGTCACGGGCGAAGTGCTTGCCGAAGGACCAGTGTCGGTAGAACAGCGGCATGCCCATCGACGAATAGGCGTCCAGCATCTGCTCGGAGCTGATCACTTCGATCTGGCTGGGGTAGGGCTCGAGGCCCATTTCGTCCACCGCGATCTGCTCGATCGCGTCGAAAGTGCGGCGGACCAGCCGGTAGTCCCAGTCGGGGCCGGTGTAGAGCAGCCGTGCGTCCGCCTCGAGGCCGCGCGCCATCGTCAGCCCCTGAGTTCCGCGGGCGTGAACAGGTCACGGAACACGGGGAAGATGTCTCCGCGCCGCCGCACGCGCCGCATCGCGAGCGGACGGCCGGCGCGGGCGAGCCGCTCGTACACCATCCACAGGTCGGTCACGCCTTCGTGCCAGCGTTCTCCGGAGACTTCGATGTAGGCGAAGTAACGGCAGACGGGCAGGATCATCCGCTCCATGCGCTCGATCACCGCCGGGTTGTCCTGCGGGGTGTTGTCGCCGTCGGAGGCCTGCGCGGCGTAGATGTTCCAGTCCTCCGGCGAATAGCGCTCGCGGACCACCCGGTCCATCTCGTCCAGCGCGGGGGACACCAATGTGCCGCCGGTTTCGCGCGAGTAGAAGAAGGTCTCTTCGTCCACCTCCTGCGCGATGTGCGTGTGCCGGATGAACACGACCTCCACGTGCCGGTAGCGCCGCTCCAGAAACAGGTACAGCAGCATGAAGAAGCGCTTTGCGAGATCCTTCATTTCCTCGGTCATCGAGCCGGACACGTCCATCAGGCAGAACATCACCGCCTGCGAGATCGGCTTCGGGGTCGGGACGAAGCGGTTGAAGCGCAGGTCGATCGGGTCGATGTAGGGGATCAGGCGCGAGCGCCGCGACAGGCGCTCGCGTTCGAGCTTG
>SKQM01000123.1 GCA_007119005.1 Thioalkalivibrio sp. | reverse complement strand
GACGAGCGGGCCCCCGCCAAGCGGTCGAAGGCGCCCGCAGCGGCCGGTACGACCCAGTACGAACGCTCCCGAGCGGCTTCGGCCCGGGTGGCGCCGGACAGTAGACGCTCCGCCGCGCCTGCAGACGGCTCCGGGACCAGTTTTTCCAGATACCGGTTCGCGACCTGGTTGACCTGTGCCGGCAGACCTCCGCTCTCGCGATGGATGGCCTGCGCGGGCTCGCCCGAGAGCAGGCCGGGATCCGCGGCGCCCGCGGCCTGCAGACGGTGTCTGAGGTACGCATCGGTCTGTGATTCCATCAACGGACGGAGCCGGATCGTGGCAAACGGTTCGGCGGGCATTTCAGGGCCGTGGGCGTTGCCCGCCAGTTCGTTCAGTATCGGCTCGCCGGCGAGCACGATGCCCATGGTGTTGTCACTGTGCCGGTTGACCTCGCGGCGCAGGCGCAGCAGCGCCCCGAGCACCGCGGGGGCCAGCAGGTGGGCATCGTCGATCACCAGCACGGGTCGCCGGTCTGCCCGGGCGATGGACAACAGAATCATCGCGAGCGAGTTTTTTTCCGGTGCCTGCCGGGCGGCAGCGTCCCCAGCCGAGTCGTCTGCCGCCTGTCCTCCGACCGCCTTGCCCCACTGCTGGCGGATCGCGTGCTCGATGCCCGCGAAGGTCGCGCCGGGGCGCCCCTTGAAAGCACAGAAGGTCAGTGCCGCGGCGCCCCTGGACAGGAGCTGGACCAGTTGTGTGCTCTTGCCGACCCCAGGTTCACCCACCAGCAGCAGCGGCTTGTTGTCGGTCTGCAACCGTTGCAGCACCACCCCGACCGGCATGTCGAGCGCGGGATCGGAATAGACGAAACGGTCTGTTGCCCTGGGTGCAAACGGCTGTCGCCTGAGTCCGTGGCGGCTCAGGACGTCAGCGTCCAGCGGGGCCATGTCCGGGGTGGTCGGAGAAGGGTGGGTCATGCGTTGATCTCGGGTGGCGCAGAACCCTGAGCCCGGCGGCACTGGCAGGCCGTTGGACCGGGAACGGGTATTCGCGTGCTTGGTTAAGCTACCTTAACGGTTAAGTTAGCTTAACGCGACGCGCCGTGGGTAGGGATTTGCCCCAGAAGCTTTCGAACACGGCCACCCATGCCGATGCCTCCTCCCCCGCCTGCGGGGACAAATCCGCTGGGAGCGGATTTCCAACCGCCGAAGGCGGGCCCGAAGGGGGGAGTGCAGGATGCCCGGAGTAACGGTTTGGGATGGGGCCGGCGGGCCGGCCGGATTCTCAGGCAGCATCCACACCAATGCGGTCGCGTCCGTCGCCCTTGGCCTCGTACAGCGCGCGATCCGCCGCACGTACCAGGTCCAGTGCGCTACCGACCCGGCGGGTTCCGTCCATGTGGCTGGCCAGACCGATCGACACGGTGATGTTGAATACCGTGCCGTGCGCACCTTCGAATTGCTGCGCGAGAACGGCCTCGCGCAGGCGTTCGAAGACACCGCGCGCCGCTTCGATTCCAGTGCCCGGCAGGATCGCGACGAATTCATCACCGCCATAACGCATGATGAAATCGCGCTTGCGCAGATGCGAGTTGAGCACGCGGGCCACGCTGGCCAGCACCGCGTCGCCTGCCAGATGGCCATGGCTGTCATTGACCGTCTTGAAGTGATCCAGGTCGATGAATGCGATCGTCATCGGCCATCCGTTCTCGCTGGAAAGCATGAACTCGGTCTCCAGCACCTCGTCGAAGCGGCGGCGGTTGTGGAGCCCGGTCAGCACGTCGCGGTTCGCCGACTCGCGGAGATGGCGGGTCGCATTCTCCATCTCCTGGACCCGCTGATTCTGAACCTCCATCTGCTGGAGCAAGTGGAGGTTGCGCGCGGCAAGGATCTCACGGGCCTGGTCGGTTACGCCGGTCGCCTGGCGCGGGGAGAGGATCTCCGTTTCGTACAGCGTGGCCACCTCAGGCAGGATCTCCGAGACACGCGCGATCAGGTCCTCGAGGCGTTTCCCTTCGATTCCGAGCAGGCGCGACGCACTGCGCGCGAGTCTCTCGGTCGAGGTTTCGCGATCATCATCGAGAAACACGTCGGCGACCTTGCCGGCCACCGCCACGCATTTCACGAAGAGCCTGCAATCGGCCGCAATTCGTGTGCTCAGGGGGTCGTGTACGGCGGCGGCAACGGAGGCGATGCGATCCGGAAGATTCCAATGCCGCATCAGCCAGGAACCCGCCTCGCCGTGATCGGAGCCGAGCTTCTCGCGTTCCAGCTGAAGCAGGCTGTCATGGTCGGTCGCCTCCGCGAGAATGGGGCGGTACTCTTCGGGGATCGCCGCATCGAAGGCCAGCACACCGATGTCCTGGAGCAGGGCCGCGAGGAAAGTCTCCTCATGCTCCGGCAGATTCTGCATTTCGCTGATCAATCGACCGGCAGTGGCCGAGATCAGGGCACGCCGCCAGTAGCGGTTGACACCCCGCTGTGAATTGGACTCGTTGTTCAGGAGTTCACCGAGGGAGAAGCTCAGCGCCAGCGTCATGGTGGCATTCAGCCCGATCACGACCATCGCCTGCCGCAGGTTGTCGCTGCGGCGACGCCGGCCGTACAGGGCGGAGTTGCTGGCGCGCAGAATACGGCTTGCGAGCGCAGGATCCTTGGTGAGCAGCCGTGAAAGGGCCGTCAGGTCGACATTGGGGTCGCGCCCGAGTTCGACGATCCGGATCGCGATCCCCGGTGGGCTCGGAAGATTCGGGCAATACTGCAGGGCATCGCGGATCCTTGGCTGCATACGGTCTCGTCCATCCTTTCGGAGCAAGCGGCTTTCCGAGCCTATATCGGCAGCACGTGCACGAATTTTAGCGTAAATATCGCGGGCAGGTTGCCCCTCTCCCGCACGCGGGGGAACGGGATTTGCATCGTCCCCGGCCCGCCAACGTGCTTCCGGAAGAATGTCTCGGTCAAGCGTGACTCCCGGGTCGAGCCCTGCACCTCGTCAGCAGGCGCGACGATCATTCGCCCAAAAGGTGGATGATGATTCGGCGCTGATTCGCAGCACGTCGGTGCTCGAACAGGAAAATGCCCTGCCAGGTCCCGAGGGCGGGCCGTCCGTCGGTCACCGGAATGGTTAGCTGCGTCTGGGTCAGCGCACTGCGAATGTGAGCGGGCATGTCGTCGAGACCCTCCGACTGGTGCCGATAGCCGGTATGGGATTCCGGCGCCAGCTTCTCGAAGAAGTCCTCGAGGTCCGCCTGCACGTCCGGGTCCGCGTTTTCCTGAATCATCAGACTCGCCGAGGTGTGCTGGATGAAGAGCGTCATCACCCCGAGTCGGATCCCTGTCTGACGGACCCAGTCGGAGACCTCCCGGGTACATTCGTAAAGGCCCTTGCCGGAGGACCTGACCGTCAGGGTATGCGTGGCCTGTCGCATGGGCGTGCTCCTCGTTGATCTTTTCTGCTGCCAGGGGGTCGAAACATTCTCCAGGGCATGCCCCATGGGTAGCCTATTGCTATGATGTCGGTTTGATCAATTTTCTGGACCCCGCGGAGAAACAATGCTGCAATCGATTCGTGACAAGGCGACCGGCTGGCTCGCTTACGTCATCATTGGCCTGATCGCCATCCCGTTCGCTCTCTGGGGGCTCGGGGAGTATTTTGGCGGCGCCGGCCCGCTGGTGGCCGCCGAGGTCAACGGGCAGGAGATCCCGGTGCGCCTGGTGCATCAGGAGACGCGTGCCCAGCGCGAACAGATCGCGCGCATGTTCGGCGGGCAGATCCCCGCGGACCTGTTCGACGAGCGCGCGATCCGTGAGGCCGCCCTCGAGGCGCTGATCGAGCGCGAACTGCTGCGCCAGGCGGCGGCGGATGCCGGCTTCCGTGCATCGGGTCGCGGGGTGGTCCGCGAGATCCAGGCCATCCCCGCCTTCCTGGAGAATGGACGCTTCAGCCCGGAACGCTACCGCACTCTGCTGGAGGCCCAGCGCATCGCGCCGGGTGATTTCGAACGTGACGTGGCGCAGTCGATCGTGCTGGCGCAGATCCAGCAGGCGGTGCAGGCCAGCGGAGATCCGCCAGCCGCGCGGGCCGAGGAGTTCGCCCGCCTGCGCAACCAGGTTCGCGTGGCCAGTTGGCGGGTCTTTTCCGCGGCGGATTTCGACCGGCCGGAGGTCGTCGAAGATGCGGCCGTCGAGGCCTTCTACCGCGACAACCAGGAGCGCTTCACCACGCCGGAGCGCCTGCGCATCGCCTATCTGCGCCTGGATCCGCGCGCGCTCGAGGCCGCGATCGATGTCACGGAG
>SKQM01000176.1 GCA_007119005.1 Thioalkalivibrio sp. | reverse complement strand
TATACTATATCGAAATGATTCAGACCACACATTCAGATGCGCTTGCGAGACCAGCAGCCGATCCGGTCCTGATCGAGGCCCGCGGCTTGGGACTCGTTCTTGGCGGCCGAACGATCCTCGATCACGTATCGCTGTCGGTTCGTCGGGCCCAGGTCGTGGTCGTGATTGGCCCCAATGGAGCGGGCAAGACCAGCCTTCTGCGCGTGCTGCTGGGCTTGTGGGAACCTTCCAGCGGACAACTCGCGCGGGCCCGGCGCCTGCGCATCGGGTATATGCCGCAACGGGTGCAGGTGGACCCGATCTTGCCACTCTCGGTGCGCCGCTTCCTCACCCTGCGGCACCGTGCCACGCTGCCGCGCCTGCGCCAGAGTCTGGAGCAGGTGGGCGTTCCGCAACTGCTCAATGCACCCGTGGATACCCTGTCCGGCGGCGAGATGCAGCGCGTGCTGCTCGCCCGGGCACTGCTCGGGGAGCCCGATCTGCTGGTGCTCGACGAACCCGCCCAGGGCGTCGACGTGGTGGGGCAGGGCGAGGTCTTCGACCTGATCGACCGGCTGCGCAGGGATACGGGCTGCGGCGTGCTGATGGTCTCCCACGAGTTGCATCTGGTGATGGCGGCAGCGGATGTGGTCGTGTGCATCAACCAGCACGTCTGTTGCACCGGCCGGCCGGAGGAGGTCAGCAGGCACCCCGAGTATCAGCGCCTGTTCCCCGATGCCGGGGTGCGCGGTATTGGTTTCTACACCCACCACCACAACCATGTGCACGGTCTGACCGGTGAGGTCCAGCCGGTCCCCGATGTCCGGGAGAACACGGACGATGCTCGATGATTTCGTGACCCGTGCGGTCCTCGCCGGCCTGATGGTCGCGCTGGTCGCGGGGCCACTCGGGGCGTTCGTGGTCTGGCGGCGGATGGCCTATTTCGGGGACACGGTTTCGCATTCGGCGCTGCTGGGCGTCGCGCTGGGCTTCCTGCTGGGGTTGAACCTGAACCTGCTGGTCACGCTGGTCTGCGTGATGGTGGCGGTGATCCTGGTCTTTCTGCAGCGCCGCCAGGAACTGGCTTCCGACACGCTGCTCGGCATCCTCGCACACAGTGCACTTTCGCTTGGCCTGGTCACGGTGGCCTTCGTCGAGGGGCTGCGGGTCGACCTCATGGCCTACCTGTTCGGTGACATCCTCGCGGTGACCCGCGGTGATCTCGCCGCAATCGCGATCGGCGGTCTGCTGGCGCTGGTGCTGCTGGTGATCCTGTGGCGTCCGTTGCTGGCGATCACGGTGCACGAGGAACTGGCACGCGTGGAGGGTGTGCCAGTGCTGCCGGTTCGTCTGGGGCTGATGCTGCTGATCGCCCTGGTGATCGCCAGCGCCATGCAGGTCGTGGGGGTGCTGCTGATCACCGCGCTGATGATCATTCCGGCGGCCACCGCGCGCCGTTTCGCACGAACTCCGGAAGAGATGGCGCTGCTGGCCGCTGGTTTTGGTGTGCTGGCGGTGCTGCTCGGGATCTGGGGGTCATTCAGCCACGACACCCCCACCGGACCCAGTATCGTGGTGGCCGCCATGCTGGCCTTCGTGGTTCTGAACTTCTTGCCACTGCCTTGGCGCCGCCCGGCCAAGGTGCCGCCGCGCGAGTGACCGGCTTCAGGGCAACGAGACAGGCGAGACCGTGGGGGAAGCGCCCGGCGGTGTCCTTCGACAGGCTCGGGACGAACGGGGGTCGTCCCCGTGGGTGCAGCGAGCCGCGGTTCAGGGGGATGTCAGGTGTCCCCGACCAGTTGTCGGAAGGGGTCGTCGGGTGGCGAGGCGTCACGCAGCCACTCGCGCACCGTCGGGCCGAAGTCGAGGTCGTCGTGGCGGATGTGGTCGACTACCCAGGGTCCGAGGGCGTCCACGATCTCTTCCGCCTCCGGTGCGGAAGCGGTCTCGAGACGCGTGCGGTATTCGCCGAGTTTGTCGATGATCGACTGGTGGGTGCCACGGTGTTCTTCGAAACCGGCGAACTGGATCATTTCCAGCACCTTTTCCTCGAAGTCGAAGTGCTCGCGCAGGCACTCGATCAGTGCATCCATTGCGGTGAGGAGTTCTTCGGTGTTGTCCGCGGCCGCCGCCGCGTGCAATCGATTCACATGATCGAGCATCACCCGATGCTGGGCATCGAGTTCCGGGATTCCGGTGTCCAGATCGTCTGACCAGGCCAGGTAAGGCATACGCACCTCCTTCGGTCGATCCCGCGAACCGACAGCGTCGGTTTCTTCACAGTCGCAGGGTAGAACATCGCAGGCGCCGGCGTCATCAGGGCAGGTTGCATCCGCGCCCTTGTGGGAGGCGAGCCCGCTCGGCGACTTCGTCCACCGGGCAGCCCATCGGCCAGAGGGCTGGCCTCCTACGGCGTGGTGCGGGATCTCTTTGGGAGTCGAGCCTGCTCGGAGCCCCCACCCTGCCGGTTCAATAGCCAATAGACCTGCGAATCAGGCGCTGCGTTCCAGGCGCTGGAAGGTGAAGCCGGAGGCGTGCCGTGCATCGGATGCGTGCACTTCCTCCCAGGCGAGTTCCCAGTCGCCCCCGGTGGGCGGGAAATGCACGTCCCCGGGGAAGCGTTCGTGCACCCGCGTCAGGTGCAGTACCGCGGCCCTTGGCAGGGCCTCGCGGAAGAGTTCGGCACCGCCGATGATGAAGATCGGCCCTTCGCCCGCTGCCGCCAGCGCGCTCGCGAGGTTCGGGTAGACCTCGACGCCGGGCGCCTCCCAGCCGGGCTGGCGCGACAGCACGATGTTGCGCCGGTTCGGCAGCGGCCGGCCGATCGACTCGTAGGTTCTGCGACCCATCACCAGCGTGTGTCCGGTGGTGATGCGCTTGAAGTGTTTCAAGTCTTCGGGAAGGTGCCACGGCAGCTGGTTGTCCCGACCGATCACCCGGTCGGGGTCCATCGCGACGATGATCTGCAGCCGCCGGTCGATCGGCCCTGCCGTATTCATACCGCGATCGGGGCGCGGATCGCCGGGTGGCACTGGTAGTTCTCCAGCCGGAAGTCTTCGTACTTGAACGCGAACAGGTCACGGACCTCGGGGTTCAGGTGCATCGTCGGCGGCGGAAACGGCTCGCGGCCCAGCAGTTCCCGTACCTGGTCGAAGTGGTTGCGGTACAGGTGGGCGTCGCCCAGGGTGTGGATGAACTCGCCGGGCTGGAGATCGCTGACCTGCGCGAGCATCAGCGTGAGCAGTGCATAGGAGGCAATGTTGAACGGCACGCCCAGGAACACGTCGGCGCTGCGCTGGTAGAGCTGACACGACAGCCGGCCGTCCGCCACGTAGAACTGGAACAGCGTGTGGCAGGGCGCAAGGGCCATCTGGCCGGTGCGGACATTGTCCTGCGGCGTGCGGGTCTCGTCCGGCAGGTCGGCGACGTTCCACGCCGAGACCAGCAGCCGGCGCGAATAGGGCCGGCGGCGCAGTTGCTCGACCAGTTCCGCGAGCTGGTCAACCACACCGTCCCGGGTCGGCCAGCGGCGCCACTGGGCGCCGTAGATCGGCCCGAGATGGCCCTCCTCGGTCGCCCATTCGTCCCAGATGGTCACGCCGTGGCGATGCAGGTAGTCGAGCCGGGTGTCGCCGTGAATGAACCACAGGAGTTCGTGGATCACCGACTTCAGGTGCGTCTTCTTGGCGGTGACCAGTGGAAACCCCGCCGCGAGGTCGAAGCGCATCTGGTGGCCGAAGATCGAACGGGTGCCCGTGCCGGTGCGGTCCGGGCGGTCCTGGCCGTTCTCGTAGATGTGGCGGACGAGGTCCAGGTACTGCTTCATGCCGTTCTCCTTTGAGCGGGATTGCGCTGAGACCAGAGGATCAGCCCCAGCCCGGCGACGATCAACGGAATGGAAAGGGCCTGGCCCATGGTCAGCCAGCCGAAGGCGAGGTAGCCGATATGCGCGTCCGGCTCGCGGACGAACTCGACCAGGAAACGGAACGTGCCGTACAGCAGCAGGAACAGTCCGGAGACCATCCCGGTCGGGCGCGGCCGGCGCGAGAACAGCCACAGCACGGTGAACAGCACCAGACCCTCGAGGAAGGCCTGGTAGAGCTGTGACGGATGCCGGGGGATGTAGTCGGCCGCCGGAAACACCATCGCCCAGGGCAGGTCGGTGGGCTTGCCCCAGAGTTCTCCGTTGATCCAGTTGCCGATGCGCCCCGCGCCCAGCCCGATCGGCACCATCGGTGCGATGAAGTCCCCGATGCGCAGGAACGGCTCGCCCAGCTTGCGTCCGTACCACCACGCGGCCAGCAGCACGCCGATCAGGCCGCCGTGGAAGGACATGCCGCCTTCCCAGAT
>SKQM01000189.1 GCA_007119005.1 Thioalkalivibrio sp. | reverse complement strand
TCCTTGATCTCGCTGTAGTCCTTGGAACGCTGGTCGACGTTCTCGATCAGCAACCCGATCGGCGCGCCGGTGGTCAGCCCCTCGAACACGCCCGACAGGATCCGGACCTGGTCCGGCTCGCGGCGCTGCGTGGTGTGGCGCGACTGCCCGGGACGCCTGCGGTCCAGATCCCCCTGCAGGTCCGCCTCGCTGAGCGGAAGCCCGGGCGGGCAGCCGTCGACGATCGCCCCCAGCGCCTGGCCGTGGCTCTCCCCGAAGGTCGTGACGACGAAGGATTTTCCGAAGCTGTTTCCCGACATCCGCGTAGTGTAGCCCGAGCCCGCCACGGCAGGAACCGCCGGGACCTGATTCCAGGAACCATCGGCGTATGATGGAGACTGAACTTTTGACCCCGGAGCCACGGTGGGCACCGGTTGATCAGGAGACAGCATGCCCGATGTCGAGGACCACCCCCGCGTAGCGAAGCCCGGAGCGCTGCCCGAGCCCGATCTCTCGCGCCTGCTGCTGGAGAATCTCGCGACGGGTGTTTTCGGCGTCGACGTGGAGGGTCGCTTCACCTTCCTGAACCGGGCCGCCACCCGACTGTTCGGTTTCAGTTCGCCCGAGTCGGTGCTCGGGCGCGACAGTCATTCCCTGACCATGCACAGCGACGAAGAAGGCATCCGCTACACGGTGATGGACTGCCCGATCCACCGCGTGATGGTGACCGGCCGTCCTCTGGAGGTCGGCACGGACACGTTCCGCCGCATCGACGGAAGCCCGTTTTTCGCGCGTTACTACGCCGCACCCCTGTTGGACCGGAGCGGAGATGTCCAGGGTGCGGTAGTGGCGATCGAGGACATTACCGAGAGTCTGCTCCGGGAACGGACACTCACCCAGTACAAGGCGGTGTTCGACGCGTCGCGCGATGCGATCCTGCTGCATGACCGGCGTGCGATCATCGACTGCAACCCTGCCAGCGTGGCCCTGTTCGGGGCCCCGGCGCCCGAGGATCTGATCGGACGCCATCCCGGTTCCTGCTCGCCGGAACTCCAGCCTGACGGCAGGTCATCCCGAGAGACGGCCGAGGAATTCGCCGAACAGGCACTGGCGGAGGGCTCGGTGGCCTACGAGTGGATCTGCAGGGGCCTCGACGGGCGAACCTTCTCGAGCGAGGTGCTGCTGAGCCGGGTGGACCTCCCGGAAGGCCCGTTCCTGCAGGCGGTGATCCGCGACATCACCGAGCGGCAGCGGGCCGAGCGGGCCCTTCGGCGCAGCCAGGCCGAGCTGGCGGCCGCCCAGGAACTCGCACATCTGGGGAACTGGGTCTGGGACATCGGCACGGACCAAATCGCCTGGTCGGACGAGGTCTTCCGCATCTTCGGGCGCGATCCCGGTTCCCCGCAGCCCGGTTACGAGGAATTCCTGCAACAGGTGCACCCGGACGATCGCGAGCGGATGGAAGACTCGGTCACGAGCGCGTTGAAGGAAGGCTCGGAGTACGATCTCGAATACCGCATTCTGCAGCCCGACAGCAGTCAGCGCACGGTCCAGGAACGGGTCCGTGTGGTCCGGGACACGGAGGGCCGGGCATTGCGCATGCGGGGCACCGTGCAGGACATCACGGACCGGCGCCAACTCGAGGATCAGCTCCGCTACCAGCGTGATTTGGTGGAGACGGTTCTCGACGGCCTGCCCGCGATCTTTTTCCTGCTGGACACCGACGGGCGGCTCGTACGCTGGAACCACAACCTCGAGAAAGTCACCGGTTTGCCTGGCGACAGGATCCAGGGCCGCCCATTCGCCGAACTCGTCGATCCTCTGGACCGAAATCGGCTGGATGGCGCCATCGTTCTGACCGTCAGCGAGGGTTCCTCGGAGATCGAGGCCGGCGTGCGCGACCGTGAAAGCCGCATCATCCCGTATTTCCTCACATGCAACCGGGTGGAGCTGGAGGGCGGAACCTTCCTGGCCGGTTTCGGAGTCGACATCTCCGAGCGCAGGCGGCTGGAGAAAGAACTGGCACTGAAGGCCTCGCACGACCACTTGACCGGGCTCTACAATCGGTGGAAATTCGAGGAACTGCTGGAACTGGAGATTGAGCGCGCGCGGCGCTACGCGACGCAGTTCTCCGTGGTCATGTTCGATATCGACCACTTCAAACGGGTGAACGACGAGTTGGGCCACGATGTCGGAGATCGCGTTCTGAAAAGAATCGGTGAGGTGGTCGGGCAGCAGATCCGGCGCACGGACATGCTTGCACGCTGGGGTGGTGAGGAATTCATGCTGCTGCTCTCGGAGACGGGTCTGGATCACGCCCTGCAGCTCGCCGAGGCCACCCGCCGCCGCGTCGGCGAGGCCGACTTCCCAGGGCCTGGCCGGTTGACGATCAGCCTGGGCGTGACCGAATACCGGCCCGGCGAAACGGTGTCGACGATGCTGAAACGTGTGGATACCGCCATGTATGCAGCCAAACAGGGCGGACGCAACCGCTCCGTCGCCGCCTGAGCCTCGCCGGTTCGCGCCGCGGCCGCGGTACCCACCCACCAATGACGAGACGAGGGAACGTGATGACCGCAGCCATGCCCAAGAGAGTGACGCCCCAGCAGACCTTCGAGAGCCTCAGCCGGCGTCCACGCGATCTGCTGGTCGATATCCGGTCGACCATGGAGTACCTGTTCGTCGGACACCCGGTCGGGGCGGTGCACATCCCGTGGATCGACGAACCCGACTGGGTCGAGAACCCGCAGTTCGTCGCCCAGGTGCGCAAGCTGCTGCTGGGCGGGATCGGGGACGCCGGTGAGGACGCGCCGGCGGTATTCCTGATCTGCCGAAGCGGCAAGCGTTCGATTGCCGCCGGGCAGGCCCTGATCGAGGCGGGCATCGATAACGTCTATTCGGTGGACGAAGGATTCGAAGGGCCACTCGACAACGAGCACCACCGGTCCACCACCTCGGGATGGCGCTTTCACGGCCTCCCCTGGGAGCAATGCTGAGATCCAGCTACCCGGGCAGCTGTTCCCGGGTCAGCAGGAAGACCCCCTGTCCGCCCCCGGCGAATTCGAGCCAGGTGAACGGCAGCTCCGGAAACGCGGCCTCCAGCGCAGGCTGGCTGTTGCCGACCTCGACGATCAGCACCCCGCCATCGGCCAGATGCTGCCCGGCCTCGCTCAGGATGCGCCGCACCACGTTCAATCCATCGGCACCGGCGGCCAGGCCCAGCGACGGCTCGTGCCGGTACTCGGGCGCCAGCCCCGCCATATCGCCAGCGTCGACGTAGGGCGGGTTCGAGACGATCAGGTCGAAGCGGGGCGCGGTCGCAAGTCCGTCGAACACGTCGCTCTGGACAACCCGGACCCGATCTTTCATCCCGTGGTTCCGAACATTGCGGCGCGCCACCGCAAGGGCCTCCGGAGACAGGTCCGCAAGCCAGATCTCGGCGTCCGGCAACACGCTACCGGTCGCCAGTCCAATGCAGCCGCTCCCCGTGCAGAGATCCAGCACCCGGTGCACGCCCTCGGGCTCCAGCCACGGACTGAACTCCGTAGCGATCAGCTCGGCAATCGGCGAGCGCGGAACCAGTACGCGCTCGTCGACGTAGAAGGGAAGACCCATGAACCAGGCTTCACGCGTGATGTAAGCCGCGGGCTTGCGGGTGCTGACCCGCAATCGCAGCACCGCCTCCACACGGCCCCGCTCGGCTGGCGTCAGGCGGCTGTTCCACCATTCTTCAGGTAGATCGAGCGGCAGGGACAGGGTGTGCAGCACCAGCCACGCGGCCTCGTCCAGCGCATTGTCGGTACCATGGCCAAACCGCAGCCCTGCGGCCCTAAACTGGCTGGCGCCAAAACGGATGAAGTCGCGGATACTGTGCAGATCGGTGACCGGATCCATCGCGGGACCCTCGGCAGGGGTTGCAATCATGCCCGGAGCGCCGCCGGAGGCGGGAAGGCAAGGGATGCCCTGCTGGCTTCCCCGGGCGGATTACAGCACTCTACAACAATCACGCCCCGGGAAGCGCAGCGGCAGGACCCTGCGCTGCCGCCGGTGCGCTTCCATCCATCGTTTTTCATCCAAAGGCTTAGGTCTTTCGTATAATCAATAGTCGAGGTGGCGAAATGTGCCGACTGAGGTGGCGCGATAACCCGGGTCCACCGATCGCGCCAACGGCGAACGGCGCCGGGCCGCAAGAGGAACTTGATGATCAACTCGATTAGCATTCTGTTCGTAACCCGTGACCCGGATCTGGCGGGCCAGATCATCGGGCGCATCCGCTACCGGGGGCACGCGGTCCGGCCCAAGCAGGCCGGCAACGTCCGTGACCTGGAGCGCTTGTTGCAGAGCCATCGCTT
>SKQM01000228.1 GCA_007119005.1 Thioalkalivibrio sp. | reverse complement strand
GCGTTTCTCGCGGGTGCGCATGCAATGGACCGGCACGTGCTGGAGAGCCGGGAGCCGGGGACGAACGCGGCGCTGCGCATGGCGCTGGTGGATATCTGGAACCACAATCTGTTCGGCGCCTGCGCGCGGGTCGTGCTGCCCTACGACGAGCGCCTGAAGCTCCTGCCCGCCTACCTGCAGCAGGCTGAGATGGAGAGCCTCGGGAAGGGCGTTCGCCTCGACGGCTCACCCGTGGAGCGTGACACCGGGCCGTTGGTCTGGGGGGCCGTCGGGACTGACGGCCAGCACGCGTTCTACCAGCTGCTGCACCAGGGAACGCGCTGGGAGCCGACGGAGTTCATCGGGGTGGCACAGCCCGCGCATGCACTGCCGGGTCACCACCCGATCCTGTTGGCCAACCTGGTCGCGCAGGCGGAGGCACTCGCTCAAGGCAAGACCGCTGCCGAGGCCGCCGCGGAGATGTCCGCCGAAGGCCTTCCGGAGCCGGAAATCGCCCGGCTCGCGCCGCACCGCAGCTTCCCCGGCAACCGTCCGAGCACCCTCATCCTGCTGGAGCGGCTGGACCCAGGCAGTTTCGGGGCGCTGATCGCACTCTACGAGCACAAGATCTACCTGCTCGCGACCCTGTGGGGGATCAATGCCTTCGACCAGTGGGGCGTCGAGCTCGGCAAGCAGCTGGCCGGCCGCGTGCTCGAAGACCTGGGATCGGAGACCGGGGCTCACCCGCACGATCCCGCCACGCTGGCCGCCATCGACTGGCTGCGGGCCCGGCTGCCTTCGGCCTGAACCATGCATGGCAAGCCTTTCGCCGAGTCCGCGGAGCAGAACAAGGGTCCGATCCTCGGTGTGCTGCGCGCATGGTTCACCGAACCGGGCAGCGTGCTCGAGGTGGGCAGTGGCACGGGTCAGCACGCGGTGCACTTTGCGGCCGCGATGCCCCACCTCGTTTGGCAGCCCACCGAGGTGGCGGGCCGGATCGAGGGGATCGAAGCGTGGCGGCGCGACGCGGGTCTCGCGAATCTGCGCCCGGCGCGGGTTCTGGAGGCCGCCGGCGTCTGGCCTGCCGAGCGTTACGACTACGCCTTCACCGCCAATACCGCACACATCATGCACTGGCCGGAGGTGTTGGCCTCTCTGGCGGGTGTGGCACGAGCTCTGCATCGCGGCGGGCTTTTCGCGATGTACGGCCCGTTCGCGCGCGGCGGTCGCCACACGGCCCTGTCCAATCTCGAATTCGACCGTTCCCTGCGTCGCATGGATCCGGGGATGGGTGTTCGGGACATCGATGATCTGCTCCGCGAGGCCCTGCCACTCGGGCTGCAGCTTCTTGAGACGGTGGCGATGCCTGCCGACAACTTCACGCTGATCTGGCGCAGGCAGTACCCGGCTGAGGGAACGGGCGCTCAGCGCCCCCAGCGGTAGTCCCCGCGGGGATCATCCCGGTACGACGGAAAGCGGTCCAGCGGTGTCTCGGGACGGGTTCTCTCCCAGCTTTCGGGCTGGTATTCGGGATAGGCCTGATAACTGCCTCCCGGCGCTGGTGACAGTGGCCACTGGTGGTCGGGACCGCTGCCCGGACGGGTGGCCGGGCTTGCCCACCGGGGGGGCTCGCTCGGGTATCCGCTCCAGCCCGGATAGCCCGTTTCCGCGGGCATGCCCGGGTAATCGCCCCGGTCGCGCGGCCCGCCGACCGGGGGCATCGATGGCCATTCGCCCCAGGCCCCACCGGGATCCGCAGAAGGCATGCGCCGGTCCTGACCGGGGGTTGGCGGGGTGAACGATGGGTCGCCCCACATCTGCCGCGAAGCGCTGGACCCGGTCCCCCGTTGTTCGGTCTGTCCCTGCAGTCCGCTCGAAGGCACACGGCTGCCAAGACCCTGAGGTGCGTATTCCGGGAAATCGGGGCTGAATCCCTGGAGTCCGCTGGCCCCCGCAGGTGGGAAGGAATCCCGCGCGAATTCCTGCATGGGGCGCTCGAATCGGCCCTGGGCGGCGTCGTCGAACTCCTCGAGGTACCCAGTCGGCGGAAATTCGGGTGCGGTCCTGAATGCGCTGCCGGATCGCCCGCGGTCCTGCACCTGGACAAAGTGCTGTCCACCGCTCGCGGCGGGTTGCGCCGTCTGTCTTTCCCAGGCCATGGCGGCGGGGACAGCCAGCCCCAGCGACAGGATGGCCGCGGTCACGGATGCGGCGATTCGGGTCTTGCTATCGGTCACGGATCCACTTCCATTACGTACTCTTGCGGACCATTTAGCATAGGCGTTTACGGCGGGTTTTTCAGCGCGCCTGCGGGTTGCAGGTGAATCCGGGCGGGTGACTGGCAACGGCCAGGCCAGTGCACCGGGAGTCTGGGCTACGCCGATAATCCCCGGCTGTGCGATCATGGTTCCCGCTCCGCGCCGGCCTTCCGGCCACCTGCGTGGGCCGTCTGCCTACGTCTGCGGCGCGGCTCCCGCGTCATCCTGCACGCGCCTGATCGCTCCCCGGCGCCGGGATGCAGCCCCTGATTGCGCAGAGATTACAGCGAGGCAGAAGATGGCAGAACACAACGATCGCACGGAAAGCACGCCCCGCATCCAGATCAGCCCCCCGGTCTTCCTGATATCCGCCGTTCTCACGCTGGCGTTCGTGGTGTTCGCGGCGACCTTCACGGAGACGGCCGGCAACCTGTTCAGCGTGACCCAGGGGTGGATCAGCGAGTCCGCCGGCTGGTTCTACGTGCTCGCGGTGGCCGGCTTCATCGTATTCGTGGTCGCGGTCGCGTTGTCCGGGTTCGGCCGCATCAAGCTCGGACCGGACCACTCGGAGCCGGATTACACCTACACCTCGTGGTTCGCGATGCTGTTCTCGGCGGGCATGGGCATCGGCCTGATGTTTTTCGGTGTGGCCGAACCGGTGATGCACTACGTCGCGCCACCGGTGGGGGATCCGGAGACGGTCGAGGCGGCGAAGCAGTCGATGCGCATCACCTTCTTCCACTGGGGGGTGCACGCCTGGGCGATCTACGCGGTGGTGGCGCTGTCGCTGGCCTACTTCGCGTTCCGTCATGGCCTACCCCTGACCATCCGTTCCTCGCTCTATCCGCTGATCGGCGACCGCATCTACGGCCCGATCGGCCATACGGTGGACATCTTCGCGGTGCTGGGCACGATCTTCGGCGTGGCGACCTCGCTCGGCTTCGGGGTCATCCAGATCAATTCGGGTCTCGAATACCTGTTCGGGTTGCCGAACAACGTGACCGTACAGGTGATCCTGATCGCCGCGATCACCGCCGTCGCGACCGTCTCGGTGGCGCTCGGGCTGGATGCCGGGATCCGCCGGTTGTCGGTGCTCAACATGATCCTCGCAGGGTCCCTGCTGGCGTTCGTGCTGGTTGCGGGTCCGACGGTGTTCCTGCTGCAGACCCTGGTGCAGAACACGGGGGATTACATCTCCAACCTGTTCTCGATGACCTTCAACCTCTACGCCTACGAGCCGACCACCTGGATCGGGGGCTGGACGCTGTTCTACTGGGGCTGGTGGATCGCCTGGGCGCCCTTCGTCGGCATGTTCATCGCCCGGGTGTCGCGCGGACGCACCATTCGCGAGTTCGTGGTGGGCGTGCTGCTGGTTCCGCTCGGCTTCACGCTGATGTGGATGACCTTTTTCGGCAACACCGCCCTGCACATGATCATGATGCAGGGACTAACCGGACTTGCGGACGCGGTCGCGACAGACACCTCAGTGGCCCTGTTCCAGTTCTTCGAGCATCTGCCGCTATCAACGGTCACCGCGCTGGTCGCGACGCTGCTGGTGATCACCTTCTTCGTCACGTCCTCGGACTCGGGCTCGCTGGTGGTGGACATCCTGACCTCGGGCGGCCGCGACGATTCCCCCGCGTGGCAGCGGATCTTCTGGGCGATCGTCGAGGGGGTCGTCGCCGCCGCATTGCTGGTCGCAGGAGGCCTGGCCGCGCTGCAGACGGCCACCATCGCCAGTGCACTGCCCTTCACCATCGTGATGATCCTGATGTGCTGGGGGCTGCTCAGCGCGCTGCGCATCGAGGCGAAGAAGCGGGTCAGCCTGCACGAGGTGCGTATGGCTCCGACCGGTCCGCGCGGTGCACGGAACTGGAAGAACCGCCTGCACGCGATGATGCACCAGCCCAGACGGCGCGAAGTCGTCCGGTACATCCAGGAGGTGGTCAAGCCGGCACTGTCGGAAGTCGCTGAGGAATTCCGCAAGCAGAATCTCTCTGCGGAGGTGGGCGAGAGCGACGACGATCGCGTGTGGGTGGAGGTGCTCCACGGTGACGAGATCGACTTCTTCTACTCCGTGCACCCGCGTGCCTACGAGCCGCCGACCTTCGTGATGCGGGATACCCGTGACAGCCGGCTGGAAAAACTGAAGTACTTCCGGGCCGAGGTGCACCTGAAGGAAGGCGGGCAGGACTACGACGTGATGGGCTGGAGCCGCGACGACGTGATCCACGACGTGCTCGAACAATACGAGCGCCACATGCACTTCCTGACGGCGGTGCGCTGAAGTCGCCGCCGGCCACCGGGCACAAGCCGGGGAGGGTTACAGCGCCCCCGCGTCGACCAGCCGGCGATGGATGTGCTCGGCCAGGTAGCGGTAGCCGTCCCCGTTCGGGTGGATGGGGTCGGCCTTCATCGCGTCGCGCGAGAGCACCCGCGCGATTGCGCCGTTCTCGACCGGGATTCGAAGCCGCTGGCCGATTTCCGCATACAGCGGATCGCTGCGCAGTCGCAGCAGCGTCGGCGCGGGCACCGCCACCAGCAGCACCTCGACCCCCCGGTCCTGTGCCTGGCCGATCATCGTCTTCAGGTTGGCGCGGGTCTGTTCCGGATCCATGCGCCGCAGCAAGTCGTTGCCGCCATGCGTGAGGATCAGTAGATCGGGACGGTGTTCGTCGAGCAGTGCCGGGAGCCGGGCCACGCCATCCCGAGAGACTTCTCCCGGGTTTCCGGCATTGATCACACGGCGTCCGCTCAGGGCTTCGAGCTGCGCCGGGAAGGAGGCTCCCGGTGCGGCACCGGTGCCGGCCGTCAGGCTGTCCCCGAACGCCAGGATCACTGCATCGGGCGAAAGTGGCGACAGCGTCTCGGGTCGCGGCGAGCAGGCCGCGACCAGCATCGTCACGAGCAGCGCGCCGATGGCTGCCGCAAGCTGCCATCGGTCGCGGCATTGTGTGCGGGCTTTCAGTGTTCTTCCGTTCATCTCGGCTCCACTTCGGGTTCTTCCCGACAGCCATTCTGGCAGCATCAGGGCGCTGGGGTTCGGGCGGTTCCGCGGACCCCGCGGCGGCGATCCCGAAGCTTCAGGGAGACATCGCCGCCGGATCCCGGAATTGACCCCCGTGCGCCGGCGTGGCAGCGTGGCGACCCACAGCCCGAGCCGCGACCGGATCGGGGTGGCCGGCATTTCACGAATCAAGCTGCCAAGGAATCCACGCATGAAACTACGCAACCTTGCCATCGCCGCCGTCGCGGTCCTCCCGTTGAGCGTCTTTGCGGTCGAACCGAACATCCAGCCGGGCGAGTGGGAACTGAACTCGGTGACCACCTTCCCGGGAACCCCAATGCCGGAACAGCGCGAGTCCTCGCGCGAGTGCGTGACGGCGGAGGACATTGCGCGCGGTCTTGCCTTCGAAGTCGACGTCGAAGGTTGCGAGATCACCGACCAGGAGATCCGTGCGGATGGCATGACCTACTCGATGAGCTGCCGCGGCGAGGAGGGTTTCGACATGACCATGGACGCCGAGATGCACTTCCTGGGTGATCGCACCGAGGGCACCATGGACGCGAACATGCTCACCCCCATGGGTCCGATGCAGATGCAGATGCGCCTGGAAGGACACCGCGTCGGCGATTGCTGAGGGCACCCCCTCGCGGTCCGGATTCGGGGCCGGCTCCGCCGGGGCGTGCCGTCAGCCGTGTTCGGTGGATTCGAACACCAGCGCATCGCCCACCCGGATCACGCCGCCCTCGAGCGTGTCGAGACAGATGCCGCTGTTGGCGCGCAGGGCCCTCGCCAGGTTCTCGCCCGTGATCTGGTTGAGGTAGCCGCAGGGCGGACGTGGTCTTTGCCAGGCAAACAGGACCGGGCCGATCCGGAACCGGCGTCCCTGCAGATCGGCGGTCCGGAGCCCCGTGACCACGAGGTTCCGCCGGTGGCGGCCGTGGTCCAGCCGCACGTCGAGCCGCCGTCGCGCGCGCAGCAGATCGTCCTCCGAGATCAGCGTGACCCCGCAGCTCTCCACCGGATGCCAGTGCCCGGTACCGAGGCAATAGCGGTCACCGGCCAGGCCGCGGCCGGCGATCACTTCGATGGATTCCCTGTGCTGCATCGGCTCTCCGGCGCTTGCGCAGACGTAGATCGCCTGCAGCCGGGGAGTTTGCGTGGGTCCCCGCAGACGCTCCAGCAGCGTGCGCCAGCCCATCAGTAGCGGTAGCCGAAGTTTTCCTCGAACCGTTGCGCGAACGAGACCGCGTCGAAGCGGTGGTTCTGGGTGCCCGGGCTCGCGATCTTGATCGAACCGAGCAGCGAGGCGATACGCCCCGTGGTTTCCCAGTCCATGCCGTGTTCCACGCCGAACAGCAGGCCGGCACGGTAGGCATCGCCGCATCCCGTCGGGTCCACTACCGCCGACGGAGTCACCGCCGGGATGTCGATCCGGCGGCCGCCGCTGTAGATCCGCGAGCCCTCGCCCCCGCGCGTGACGATCATCGCCTCCACCCGCTCCGCCATCTGTTCCAGGGTCAGGCCGGTGCGTTGGGCCGTCAGTTGCGCCTCGTAGTCGTTGAATGCGGCGTAGGTGGCCTGTTCCAGGAACCGGAGCAGTTCCTCGGCGCCGAACAACGGCAACCCCTGGCCGACGTCGAAAATGAACGGGATGCCGGCCTGCGCGAACTGTTCCGCGTGTTGGATCATGCCCTCGCGGCCATCCGGGGCGACGATGCCGATGCGGATCCCCATGCTGGCGGCCTCCTCGACCCGGTTGTAGTGGGAGAAATTCATCGCCCCCGGGTGGAAGGCGGTGATCTGGTTGTCGTCCTGGTCGGTGGTGATGAAGGCCTGTCCGGTGAAGCTGCCATCGACGGTGCGCACATGCCGGGAATCGATGCCCTGCTGTCCCAGCCATTCGGCGTAGATGCCGAAGTCGGAACCCACGGTGGCCATCGGCAGCGGGTCGCCTCCCAGCAGCTTCAGGTTGTAGGCGATGTTGCCCGCGCAGCCGCCAAATTCGCGGCGCATCTCCGGCACCAGGAAGGAGACGTTCAGGATGTGCACCTTGTCGGGCAGGATGTGGTGCCTGAAGCGGTCGGGGAAGACCATGATAGTGTCGAAGGCGAGGGAACCGCAGATCAGGGCAGGCATGGATGCTCCTTGGTCGATGCTGGTCAGGTGGCAGGGCGCGCTGCCTGCCCGTTGCCGCGGCATTGGGCCGGGCCTATTCTCGCCGCCCGCAACCCTGACGGCAAAGCTTTCCACGTGGGTGGTCGCGGCTGGAAGCGGCTCCCACAAGCTATCATCATGTACAGGACAATCGATGATCGAAATCAGCCCAACCTTGCAGCTGCCCGATGCGGCCGTGGAATTCCGCTACAAGCGGGCGACGGGGCCGGGTGGCCAGCATGTGAACCGCACCGACAGCGCGGTAGAGCTGCGCTTCCGGCTGGAGAGCGCCACCAACCTGCCGCCGCCGGTGCTCGAGCGGCTGCGCCGGCTGGCGCGCCGCCGGATCTCGCGCGAGGGGATTCTGATCATTCACGCCCAGCGCTTCCGCAGTCAGGACCGCAACCGCGAGGACGCGATCGCGCGCCTGGCGGAACTGCTGCAGGAGGCCATGCGTCCGCCGCTACCGCGGATCGCCACCCGGCCGACCCGGGCGTCGCGCGAGCGCCGCCTGGCTGGCAAGAAGCGCCTCGGTGAGCGCAAGGCCGGGCGCGGCAGGGTGCGCCAGCCCGAGGATCACTGACCCGCCTGGAGAAGCCATGAAGAAGTCGCCACTGACCATCCTGCTGCTGGTCCTCGTGCTCGCGGTGCTGAGCCTGCAGTTCCTCGGGCCGGATTCCTGGTTCGGGCCGGGCGAGCCTGCGCCGATCGAAGCGGTCGATCCGCGGGACGAGGCGCTGGTGGTGCACGATGTGGCGGTGCGCGACCTGGACGGCCGTGTCGCCTGGCAGGGCGACGTGAATCTGGCGCCCGAGCTCGCCCGCATCGCCGCCGGGGAGCGCGATCCGCACCGCAACGATGGCGGAGTGTTTCAGAACCGCGAGGGGCTGTTGCCCGATCGGCCGCGGGGTCATTACCGGGAGTACGTGGTCAGGACGCCGGGCATCTCGCACGCCGGCCCGCAGCGCCTTGTGATCGGTGCCGACGGCGAGGTCTACTACACATCCGACCACTATCGGAGCTTCCGGAGGATACGCTGATGGGTCCGGAGCGGGAGCATTCAGGCCTGTGGGAGTGGCTGGAGTCGCCGGAGCCGGTGCTCGAACTCGACGACGAGGCAACGGTCGCCGGGGTGCTGGCGGCCCTGCAGGAACGCGGTTTCGATGCCCGCACCGTCGATCTCGGCCCGTTCTCCGGCAAGGCCGAACTGCTCCAGGCGCTGCACGGAATCCTGGAGCTGGACGAATGGTTTGGCTTCAACTGGGACGCGCTGGAAGAGGCCCTGCACGGTCCGGGTGAGGAGGATTCCGCGGGCCGGGTGCTGGTCTGCACCGGGTTCCGGCAGTTCCAGTCGCGTGCGCCCGAGGATGCCGCGATCTTCCTCGACATCCTGCGCACTGTTGCCTCGACCCCGGAGAGCGGTCTGCGGGGCTGTGTGCTGATCCCCTGAACCCCGGGGCCGGAGGTCGCCGAGAGGGCTCGCCTCCCACAAGGGTGCGGCGCGGGCCTGGGGGAGGCCAGCCCCTGGGCGACGGTTTTGCATGCCCCGGGGCCGAAGGTCGCCGAGAGGGCCCGCCTCCCACCGCGCGGTCGTTCTTCCGCGCCCCCACGGCTCCGGTGCGCGGCGGCATGTCCTAGAATCGTCGCATGGCAGCCGATGCAGCAAAGCAGGCGGAGGGTTCCCGAAACCGGGAAGTGGTCTTCGAGACCCGGGGTCTGACCAAGACCTATCTGATGGGTGAGGTCGAGATCCACGCGCTACAGGGGGTGGATCTCGACCTCTACGCCGGGGAGCTGGTGGTGATGCTTGGAGCGTCGGGCTCGGGCAAATCGACCCTGCTCAACATCATGGGCGGACTGGACACTGCGACCTCGGGCAGCGTGCGCTACCGCGACCAGGATCTGACCCATGCCTCGGAAAAGGCGCTGACCCTGTTCCGGCGCGATCACGTCGGATTCGTGTTCCAGTTCTACAACCTGATTGCGAGCCTGACCGCGAGGGAGAACGTCGCGATCGTCACCGAGATCAGCCGTGACCCGATGCCGCCCGAGGAGGCGCTCGCGCTGGTCGGACTGAAGGAGCGGCTGGATCACTTTCCGGCGCAACTTTCGGGCGGCGAGCAGCAGCGGGTCGCGATCGCCCGAGCGATCGCGAAACAGCCTGCGGTATTGCTGTGCGACGAGCCCACCGGCGCGCTCGATTCGAAAACCGGCATCCAAGTGCTCGAGGCCCTGAAGCACATCAACGAGGAAATGCAGACCACCGTCGCGATCATCACCCACAACGAGGTGATCGGCGAAATGGCGGACCGGGTGATCCGGCTGCGCGACGGACGGGTGGAGGACATCCACGAGCACGAGCGGCGCCGGGAACCCGGCGAGCTGCGCTGGTAGGCCAGGGTCGGGTGCGCGCGCTGAACCGCAAGCTGCTGCGTGACCTGGCCACGCTGAAGGGGCAGGCTGCGGCCATCGCGATGGTGATTGCCAGCGGCGTGATGACGCTGATGATCGCGGTAACCACGCTCGACGCCTTGACCCTGACGCAGCAGCGCTTCTACGAGGACTTTCACTTCGCCGACGTTTTTGCCGATCTCACCCGGGCGCCCGAGGGAGTGGGCGAGCGCCTGCGGGCGATTCCCGGCGTAAACCGGGTCGAAACCCGGGTGAAGGCCTCGGTCCGGCTCGAGGTGCCCGGATTCGACGAACCGGTGCGCGGTCTGCTGCTGTCGATCCCGGACGGACGCGAGCCGCTGCTGAACCAGTTGTACCTGCGGGAAGGACGGTTGCCGGATCCCGGACGTGCCGACGAGGTTGCGGTCAGTGATGCCTTCGCCGAGGCGCACGGCCTGCGCGCCGGCGACCCGGTCCTTGCGATCATCCGGGGGCGGCTGACGACGCTGCGCGTCAGCGGCACCGTGCTGTCCCCCGAACACGTCTACCAGATCGCGCCCACGGACCTGCTGCCCGACTATCGGCGCTACGGCATCCTTTGGATGAACCGGCGTGCGCTGGCCAGCGCCTACGGGATGGAGGGGGCGTTCAACAACGTGGCACTCAGCCTGGAGGCTGGCGGGTCCGAGGCGGAGGTGATCGCCCACGTCGACCGGATCCTCGCCCGCTACGGCGGCATCGGGGCCCACGGGCGCGACGACCAGCACTCGCACCGGTTCCTGCACGAGGAACTGAAGCAGTTGCGGGCCCAGGCGGTGATCCTGCCGACCATCTTCATGCTGGTCTCAGCGTTCCTGCTCAACGTCGTGCTGAGCCGGATCATCCGCAATCAGCGGGAACAGGTGGCCGTGCTCAAGGCCTTCGGTTACCGGAACCTCGACATAGCGCTGCATTACGGGATGCTGACCGGCCTGATCGTGGCGCTCGGCAGCGCCCTCGGAATCGGGCTCGGTCTTTGGGCGGGCAGCGGTCTGGCCGTGATCTACACGGAGTACTTCCGCTTCCCCGAGCTGAGTTTCCGGCTGCAGGCCTGGGTGATCCTGCTCTCGGTCGGGGTTGCGGCGGGTGCCGCGATGCTCGGGACCCTGCGCGCGGTCTGGGGCGCAGTGCAGCTGCCGCCGGCGGAGGGGATGCGTCCCGAACCGCCGGCGCGCTTCCGCAAGGGCTGGCTGGAACGTTCGGCGCTGCGCCACTGGCTGGATCAGCCGGCGCGCATCATTCTGCGCAATGTCGGACGCCATCCGCTGAAGTCCTCCCTGTCGGTGGTCGGGATCGCGATGTCGCTGGGCCTGCTGGTGATGGGTGCCTACCAGCTGAATGCCGTCGACCACATGATCGACACCCAGTACCGGCAGGTGATGCGGATGGATCTGCACCTGACCTTCAGCGACCCGACACCGGCCCGGGTGCAGTCGGAGCTGCGCCACCTGCCCGGCGTACTGGCGGTGGAAACCTACCGGGCCGTGCCGGTGCGGCTGCTTGCCGGCCACCGCGAATACCGCACGTCCGTTCTCGGCATGGACGAGCGGCCGTACCTGCGGCAGTTGCTGGACGGCCAGCAGCGGCCGCAGCGTCTGCCTCCGGAGGGTCTGCTGCTGACCGACTACCTCGCACAGGATCTCGGTCTGCGGATCGGTGACCGGGTGCGGCTGGAGGTTCAGGAGGGACACCGCCAGACCGTGACCGTGCCGCTGGTGGGCGTGGTCGATGAACCCCTGGGGGTCGGTGCCTACATGTGGCGACCTGCGGTGAACCGGTTGATGCGCGAGGGGCCGGCAGTGAACGGCGCCTGGCTGTTGATCGACGAACAGCGGGAGGCGGCCCTGTTCGACCGTCTCTGGGATCTGCCAGGCGTCGCCAGCGTGGGCATGATCTCGGAGTCCGAACGCAACATCCGTGAGTACATGGCGGATACCATCCTGATGTTTGCGCTGGTGTTCGTGCTGCTCGCGACCTCGATCGCCTTTGCGGTGGTCTACAACAACGCCCGGATCGCGTTTGCGGAGCGCTCGCGGGAACTGGCCACGCTGCAGGTCCTCGGATACTCCAGAGGCGAGGTGAGCTGGATCCTGGTCGGTGAGATCCTGCTGCTGACGCTGGCGGCGCTGCCGGTGGGGTGGCTCATCGGCACCGGGTTCGCCTGGGCCCTGAACCAGGCCTTCAGCGTGGACATGTTCCGCGTGCCGCTGGTGCTTACCCCGGGCGCCTACGGGTTTGCGACCGCGGTGGTCCTCGCCGCCTCGGTGGCCGCGGTGGCGCTCGTGGTTCGGCGCCTGCATCGGCTCGACAAGGTCTCGGTGCTGAAGGCGGTGGAGTGACCATGGAGTGCGGCGGCTTGCCGCCGCTTTGCCCTGCAGGGGGCTTGCCCCCTGCAGGGCAAAGCGAGCTTCCGCGAATGAAAGCGGGAGCGGGCTCCCGCAAGCCAGAGGTGGAGGCCCCTGGGCCCATGAGGAGAACGTCCGTATGAAGTTGCGCAAGAAGGTGCTCTGGGGGCTGGTCGCGCTGGGCGCGCTCGGGCTGCTGGCCTGGACGCTGATGCCGGCGCCGGTCGCCGTCAGCGCGACCGAGGTGAAGGCTGGCCGCTTCGTCGAGACGGTGGAGGAGGAGGGCCGCACGCGGCTGCGCGACTCCTTCACCGTGTCCGCGCCGATCGGCGGCTTTCTGCGGCGGGTGACGCTGGAAGCGGGGGACCCGGTAGAGCTTGGCGACGTCGTCTTCCGCATGGAGCCCCACCCCGCACCCGCGCTGGATGCACGCAGCCTCGAACTGGCCCGGGAAAACCTGTCCGCGGCCCGGGCGCGGTTGGAGACCGCCAGGGCCAACCTCGAAACCGAACGGGCAGAGGCGGGCTTTGCGGAATCGGAGTTCGAGCGCTTCCGCCAGTTGCGCGAGCGCGAACTCGTGTCTGCAGCCGAGATGGAACGTGTGCGCAGTGTGCGGGATCGTCAGCGGGCCAAGGTCCGCGCGTCCGAGCACGCAGTCGAGGTCGCTGGCTTCGAGGTCGAGAGCGCGCGGGCGGTGTTGGACATCGCGAGCGGACAGCGCCCGGAGGAGGACCAGCCGCTGCTAGAGGTCCGTTCCCCTTCCGCGGGGCTGGTGCTGACGCGCCATCGCTGCTGTGAGGGAACGGTCAATGCCGGCGAACCCGTGCTCGACGTCGGCAACCTCGACGATCTGGAGATCCAGGTGGACCTGTTGTCGATGGACGCGGTTCGGGTGCGTCCCGGCATGCGGGTGCTGGTCACCGGCTGGGGTGGGGACGAGACCCTGCAAGGGACCGTGCGGCGGGTCGAGCCGGCGGGCTTCACCCGGGTGTCGGCGCTGGGTGTCGACGAGCAGCGCGTGCCGGTGATCGTCGATTTCACCGACCTGCAGAGCGCGGCCGAGCAGCTGGGCGTCGGTTTCCGGGTCGAAGCGGAGTTCGTGCTTTGGGAGGGAGACGCAGTGATTCAGGTCCCCACCAGCGCGCTGTTCCGCAGCGATGGGCGCTGGTCGGTGTTCGTGGTGGCCGATGGCCGCGCCCAGCAGCGCGAGGTGCGGACCGGGCGGCGCAGCGGCATGGTCACCCAGATCCTCGACGGGCTCGAGCCTGGGGAGGTCGTGGTCACGCACCCCGGAGATCGTGTGCGGGACGGCGTACGCGTGAACCCGGAACTGCGCGGTTGACCCGCAGTGCGCTGCGATCTCTGCCACCGATGGAGTGCGGCGGCTCGGCGCCGCTTTGTCCTGCGGCGGGCTTGCCTCCTGTAGGAGGCGAGCCCTCTCGCCGATTGGGCGCCGGGGGAGATCGGCCAGGGGGCTGGCCTCCTACAGCGTCAGCTCCGGCTTCCGGCTAGCGCAGATTGCTCAGCCAGTAGAAGCGGTAGGGGGGCACCACCAGCCGGTCGTTGAACAGCCGCGGCGTTTCGCCGGTGTGCAGATCCTGCAGCGTGCCGCGCAGATGGACACTTCGATAGCGCAGGTTGCCCAGCTCCAGGTACTGCGGGTTGGCGTCGAAGTTGGCGACCACCAGCACCGAGGACGCCACGTGCTGTTCCGGGTGGGTGCGCAGGAATGCGAACAGGTGCGGGTTGTCCAGGTCGATCAGTTCGCGGTTGTTGAAATCGGCAAAGGCCGGCACGCCCTTGCGCACCGCGATCATCCGCTTCAGGCCGTCGAAGATGCGCTGCTCCACGCTGCCGTGCTGATGCCGGCGCCCCGCCTTCTCCCAGTCGATGCGCGGCCGGTTCATCCAGCGGCTGTCGCCTGCCTTGTTCGGGTCCTGGAGATAGCTGTAGTCGCTCAACGTGCCAATTTCGTCGCCGTAGTACAGCAGCGGGATGCCGCCGAAGGACAGGATCATCCCGTGCAGCAGGAGGATGCGCTGGATCGCCCGGTCGGTCGCCTTGGCATCGTTCTCTTCCAGGGCGCTCTCGAGCCCGGCCAGCGACGCGAGCGAGCCCGAGATCCTGGCGTCGCCGGTCTTCTCGTTGCGGCCGAACGGCTGGCCGCGCGCGTCCGAGTCCTCGTATGCCCCGGTGAAATAGTCGACCAGGAACCTGCGGTGCGCGAAGGGCTCGTAGCCGGCGGCAATGATGTCGCGGTCGTCGAAGCCGAGGCCGATGTCGTCGTGGCAGCGCACATAGTTGAGCCAGGTGGCGCGGTCCAGCTTGTTGGGCAGGCTCCGGATGCCGAGGTTCAGCAGGCGCGCGTTGCGCGTTGCCATCGCGTCCCATAGCAGCGCCATGAAGGTCGCGTTGTAGGCGATCTCGCACTCCTTCGCGATCACCGCGTCCTCGCCGAAATACTTGATGATCTCCAGTGGCGCGACGATGGCTTCGGCGATGAACAGCACGCCCGGCGCGGTCACCTGGCAGCAGTCCTTCATCAGTTGCAGGATCAGGTGCGCCTCGCGCTCGTTCTGGCTGGTGGTGCCGATCTTCTTCCACAGGAAAGCCACCGCGTCCAGGCGCAGGATGTCCGCGCCCTG
>SKQM01000209.1 GCA_007119005.1 Thioalkalivibrio sp. | reverse complement strand
CGTCGAGAGCCTCGAACACGACGACCCGCTGGCCTGGATCGAAGCCTTCCAGGCCCGGTTCCGGGTGCCGGACCTCGGAGGGTTGCCGCGGTTCACCGGCGGGCTCGTCGGGTACTTCGGCTTCGAGACCGTGGGCCTGATCGAATCGCGCCTGGCCGGTCAGGACAAGCCCGACGCACTCGGGCTGCCCGACATCCTGCTGATGGTGTCTGACGAGGTGGTCGTGTTCGACAATCTCGCCGGCCGGCTGTACCTGGTCGTGCACGCGGATGCGACGCGCCCCGACGGCCAGGCGGAGGCCTCGGCACGGCTGGATCGGCTCGAGGCGCGGCTGCTCGAGCCTTTCGATCGGCCGCACCCGCATCCGCGGCCGCACGCGGTGCCAGAGTATTCCGCCGGCTGGTCGGCGGGTGACTTCAAGGCGGCTGTCGCCCGGGCGCAGCAGTACATCGTCGACGGCGACGTGATGCAGGTGGTGCTGGCCCAGCGCATGAGCGTCCCGTTCAGCGCACCGCCGCTGGATCTGTATCGGGCGCTGCGCGGCCTGAACCCTTCCCCGTACATGTACTACATGGACCTCGGCGATCACCACGTGGTCGGCGCCTCGCCGGAGATCCTCGTGCGGCTGGAGGACGAGCGGGTGACCGTGCGCCCGATTGCCGGGACCCGCCCCCGTGGCCGCAGCCCCGAGGAGGACCGGGCGCTGGAGACGGAACTGCTGGCCGACCCCAAGGAGCGTGCCGAGCACCTGATGCTCATCGACCTCGGGCGCAACGACGTGGGCCGGGTCAGCAGCACCGGGACCGTGAAGGTCACGGACACGATGGTGGTCGAGCGCTACTCGCACGTGATGCACATCGTCTCCAACGTGGAGGGCCTGCTGAAGCCCGGCTTGAGCACGATGGACGTGCTCCGCGCGACCTTTCCGGCGGGCACGGTGAGCGGCGCCCCGAAGATCCGGGCGCTGGAGATCATCCAGGAACTGGAGCCGGTCAAGCGGGGCGTCTATGCTGGTGCTGTGGGGTATCTCTCCTGGTCAGGCAACATGGATACCGCGATCGCGATCCGCACCGCCGTGTTGCACGATGGTGTGCTGCACATCCAGGCGGGTGCGGGAGTGGTGTACGACTCGGTGCCGGAGAACGAGTGGCAGGAGACCTTGAACAAGGGCAGGGCGGTGGTGCGTGCGGCGGAGATGGCGATCGCCGGGTTGAGTCCGCGTCGCGTCTGAGCCGGAACCGGATGCCCGCAGGCTTGCTCCGCGCGACCCTTTTCCTGCTGTTGCTGTGGTGGCTGCCACAGCCGTTGCTGGCGCAGGTGATGCTGTTGATCCCCGGCTACCAGACCCAGCAGCAGACCCATCCTTTCCGCGAGGCCGGTGTGACCATCCCGCTGGTGGCCTCGGGCTGGACCGATGGCGGGCAGATGCTGCCGTCGCTGCGGGGCGTGGAGTTCGACCGTTCTCCCGAGACCAGCCGCAAGCTTTTCTACACTCTGGTGATGCCCACAGACCGCCCGGTCTCGATGCAGGCCGAGTGGCTGAACCTGTACCTGGATGCGGTAACCCGCCGGCACCCGGATGAACCCGTTATTCTGGTGGCCCACTCCCTCGCCGGGGTCGTCACGCGCTATTCGCTGGTCACGCGCAAGCGCCCCGAGGTGACCGCGCTGATCACCATCGCAAGCCCGCACGTGGACAGCTCGATGATCCAGCTGGGCGATTTCTTCTGGCAGTCGCCGCTGGGCACCTACACGCCGCTGCTGGGGCAGGCCGATCTGCGCCAATTGCTGGAGCTTTATTCCGGGATCAGTCCGGACCAGCCGGGCAACGTCCTGCGCTGGCTCAGTCACCAGACGCATCCCGACATCCGCTACGTGGGTATCGTGCGCATCTCCGATACAGTCGTCGAGCCGGTGCTTCAGGACCTCAACCGCGTGGCCAACCTGCGGGGCAGGGCCGAGAGGCTGCTCAGCCCCGGCGGTCACGCGCTGGAGGCGAGCGACGGCACCGTGCTCGCCGCGTTGTTTCTGGGTGTGTTCGCAACACCCGAATAAACGAACGGCGTCGGGCCCCGGCGAGACGGCCGGGGCCCAGGTCGATCAGGCGGCGTGATTGAAGATGAAGTGGTGCCGCGGACGGTACTGCCGAACGTCCGGCTTGCCGAGCGCCTTCAGTACCTCCGGATGATTGGCGAACTCGTCCAGCGTGATGCCGTCGAGAAAGTCATGGAGCTGCTGGTCGAACTGCTGCCACAGCTTCTCGGTCAGCGGCACCTCTTCCTCCGCCTCGGTCCCGTCCTGATGCTGTTTCAGCCGGGTCAGGTTCATCGTGTCGCCCAGGGCGTCGATGATGTCCGCGACACTGATCTGGTCGGGACGCCGTGCGAGACGGTAACCGCCGCCGGGACCACGGATGCCCTCGACCAGCCCCCCCTTGCGGAGCTTGGCGAACATCTGTTCCAGGTAGGACATGGAGATGCCCTGGCGCTCGGAGATGCCGATCAGCGTCACCGGCCCGGTGCGCTCGTGGATGGCGATATCCATCATCGCGGTGATGGCGAAGCGGCCCTTGGTCGAAAGTTTCATGGCGGAATCCTCACTTCTGTGCTTGTCAAGTATTAGATCAAAGACCGAGTGCTGTAGTCAAGAATAATGCCGCAGCCATTGTGGGACCTCGCCGAATGGAGCCTGAACCCCTTTGACTCGCGCGGTTAGAGATCTCCGGGCACCAGGTTTCCGAGGTGCTGGAACCCTTCGCCATTCAGTGGCTTGAACACGGCGATCCCGCCCTCGTCGATGAACACGTTCGCAGCCGCACGCAGGTTCAGGTTGTGCCCGACGATCACCGTGTTCACCGCCGGGTCGTCGGGCGACGTGGCCAGCATCGCGCGCAGGGACGACACCAGCCGGTCGCGGCGGGCGGGGTCGCGCGTCGCGGGCAGGTTGAACAGGTCGACGACCCGGTCGTGGCGGCCGAAAGCCAGATCGGCGGTTTCCCGGTTACGGCAGAAATCGCTGGTCAGCACATCCCCGACCGGGATTCCGAGGCGTTCGAAGGCCTTGCCGACGTGACGCGCCTCCCTTCTTCCTTCGTCATTCAGATTGCGCTGCGTCGCGCAGCGGTCCATGTCCGACAGGTCGGTGTCTCGCTGCCGCCAGTCCGTCTTGGCGTGGCGCCAGTAGATCACCAGTCCGCCGTTGCGCATCTCTTCGATCAGTGAGTCTGTGTCGTTGCCGAGGAGCGGCGCGGGCAGGAGCATCAGTGTGGCGAGGAGCAGGGCAAGAAAGCGCGGGGGCATGTCGATTCTCCGGGGTCGTGTCTGTGTCCGTGGACTCGGACCACCGGGGCGGCCGGGAAATTCAACCGGGTGCAGATGGCGCGGGCCGCCTTCGTCCCTGTGGGGCGCACCCTCCCGCCGATCCGGTGCCGGAAGACCGATCGGCCAGAGGCTGCCTTCGGCATTCGCGCTCCTGCAACCAGCACGAATATCACCACCGGCGGAGCTTGCGAAACGGTTTATCGCTTCGTCGATCTGGGCGACAATCAGGGCTTATGCCTGCCCCGTTCCCGCCAATCCGGTGGGCGGTCACCGGCAGCGAACCAGGGGTAGCCGCCGCATGATCCTGATGATCGACAACTACGACTCCTTCACCTTCAACCTGGTGCAGTACCTGGGCGAGCTCGGGGCGGAGGTGGTGGTGCACCGCAACGACCAGATCGACGTCGCGGGTGTGCGCGAACTCGCGCCGGACGGCATCGTGATCTCGCCGGGCCCCTGCACGCCAAACGAGGCCGGCGTGTCGCTGGACGTGATCCGAAGCTTCGCGGGCGAGATCCCGCTGCTCGGTGTCTGTCTCGGGCATCAGGCGATCGGGCAGGCTTTCGGCGGGCGCGTGGTGCACGCGAAGGCGATCATGCACGGCAAGACCTCAATGGTCTTCCATTCCGGTCTCGGCGTATTCGAGGGTCTGGACAATCCCTTCGAGGCCACGCGCTACCACTCGCTGGTGATCGAGCAGGCGACCCTGCCCGACTGCCTGGAGGTCACCGCCTGGACGCGCAACGAGTCCGGCGCGATGGACGAGATCATGGGCGTCCGCCACCGCAGCCTGCCGGTGGAGGGCGTGCAGTTCCACCCCGAGTCGATCCTGACCCGCCATGGGCACGATCTGCTCCGCAACTTCCTGAAACGCCTCCCGATGGCGGCCTGACATGGCCGTTCGGGTCGTCTGCGGCGGCGCGCGCGGTTACACTGACGCCCCGATCTTTCAACACGATACGCACGAGGAGTAGCGGGTGAAGATACAGGAAGCGATCGCGGCGCTGATCGAGCGGCAGGACCTGG
>SKQM01000132.1 GCA_007119005.1 Thioalkalivibrio sp. | reverse complement strand
TTTGCAGCCCGGCGGGGCACGCTGCGGCCGCCGGTGGACGGGGCCTTCCTCCACCGCTACGGCAGCCCGCGCAGCGGGGCGGTCCACGCGTCCTGGCGCGGCGAGGTCTTCGCGACCGGGGAAGACACGCCGGTGCACGCAGTCCACGGGGGTCAGACGGTGTACGCAGACTGGATGCGCGGCTACGGCTTCGTGGTGATCCTCGACCACGGCGACGGCTACCTGACGCTGTATGGCAATACCCGGGAACTGCTCGCCCGGCAGGGCGACCGGGTCGCATCGGGCGACGTGATCGCGCGCGCCGGCGCCACCAGCGACGTGATCGCCCCCGGGCTGTACTTCGAACTGCGCCACCGCGGTGAGACATTGAACCCGCGGCCCTGGTGGCACTCCAAGTGATCAACACGGCAACCCCTGCCGCCCGCATCTGTACTTGTGGCTGGGTATGCACGCAGTGATAACATGCAATCAATAACTTCCCGCACGGGGATCAAGACATGAACAAGCGCTTCAGCGTCGGCTACGGCCTGGTGACCGGCGTCATCCTGGGGGTCTTCCTCAGTGTTTCCCTTGGGGTCTTCGCCGACCGCAATGACGGCGCCAGCGCGGCGCTGCCGGTGGAGGACCTTCGCCGCTTCACCGACGTCTACATGCGCATCAAGCGCAACTACGTGACCGAGGTCGACGATCGCGAACTGCTCGACAACGCGATCAAGGGCATGCTGGCCGGACTCGACCCGCACTCGTCCTACCTGGACGAGCGCGAGTTCCGCGATCTGCAGGTCGGTACCAGCGGCGAGTTCGGCGGCCTCGGCATCGAAGTCGGCATGGAGGACGGATTCATCAAGGTGATCTCGCCGATCGACGACACCCCGGCCAGCCGTGCCGGAATCCGCGCGGGCGACCTGATCATCCGGCTGGACGACACGCCGGTGAAGGGCATGACGCTGTCCGACGCAGTAAACATGATGCGTGGCAAGCGCGGCACCGACATCACGCTGACCATCATGCGCGCGGGCGTCGACACTCCGCAGCGCATCACCATCACCCGCGACATCATCCGCGTGCAAAGCGTGCGCTCGGAACTGCTGGAGCCGGGCTTCGGCTACGTGCGCATCACCAACTTCCAGGCCCGCACCGCCCGCGACCTCGTGCGCGCGGTGGAGGGGCTGAAGGAGCAGGGTCCGCTGCAGGGGCTGGTGCTCGATCTGCGCAACAACCCGGGCGGCGTGCTCAATGGTGCGGTCGGCGTCTCCGACGCGTTCCTCGACGGCGGCCTGATCGTTTACACCGAGGGTCGGCTGCAGGAGTCCCAGTTCCGCTATACCGCCTCCCCGGGCGACGTGGCTGGCGGCGTGCCGATGGTGGTGCTGGTGAACGAAGGCTCGGCCTCGGCCTCCGAGATCGTCGCCGGCGCGCTGCAGGACCACCGGCGCGCGGTGATCATGGGTTCCCCGACCTTCGGCAAGGGCTCGGTGCAGACGATCCTGCCGCTGGCGCAGGACACCGCGATCAAGCTGACCACCGCGCGCTATTTCACGCCGGAAGGGCGCTCGATCCAGGCCGAAGGCATTCAGCCCGACATCCGCATCGAGCCGCTGACCGTCACCCGCGCGGAGGACAACGGCCCGCGCGTGAACGAAGCCAGCCTGCAGCGGCACCTCGACGGGAACAACAACGGCGACAGTCGCAACGGTGCCGAGCTCGACGAGAAGGACAAGGAGCCTCTGGCGCAGCGCGATTACGGGCTGTACGAAGCGCTGAACCTGCTGAAGGGCCTGGCGATCATGGGCGCCCGCCTGTGAGATTGGACCCGGAGCAGGTCCGGGTCCTGGTCCCGCTCGCACAAGGAGTGGAGGAGCTGGAGGCGGTCACGATCATCGACCTGCTGCGCCGTGCCGGCTTCACCGTGGTGGTCGCCGGCCTGGAGCCGGGGCCGGTCACCTGCTCCCGGCGTACCGTGATCCTCCCGGACTGCGCGCTGGACGAGGTGATTCAGGAGCCGTTCCAACTCGTGGTTTTGCCGGGCGGGCTGCCTGGCGCCGATCACCTGCGCGACGACGCCCGGGTGCAGTCCCTGGTCCGGCAACAGTCGGACGCCGGTCGCCTGCTCGGCGCGATCTGCGCGGCGCCGAAGGCACTGGCCAGCGCCGGCGTACTCGAGGGCCGCCGTGCGACGGCGTACACGGGTGCATTGGACGCGAGCGGCACGCCCTCGACGGGCGCGGCGGTGGAGGTCGACGGTGGCGTGGTCACCGGACGCGGGCCCGGCGTCGCGATGGACTTCGCGCTCACCCTGATCGAGCAACTCGCTGGGCCTGAAGCGCGGCGCAACGTCGAGGGTCCGCTGCTGCGGTGAGCGGGGCCGGACCGGCTCCAAACCCCTCCGCGCGCCCCTACCCAACCCTACCCCGCAGGCTCACCACGGACGGAATCGTTCACTTCCCGTTCGTCCTTAGCTTGTCCAAGGACATGGCTCAGGGCGCGAGCCACTCGCGGATGTGGGGCAGAAAGTGCGCCAGCCCCTCCAACACACCGGCCGAGTAGTTGCCGTTCATGCCGAGGAAGCCACCCCGGGCCAGGTACAGGCGCTCGGCATGTCCCGCTTCGGCGACGCGGCGCTCGGCCTCCTCGCGCACCTCGGCAGGCGCGTTGCGCACCAGCACCGCCTGCATGCCGCTGACCAGCACCTCCAGATCGTTGCCACTGTCGCCGGCGAACACCGTCTGCCGATCCGCGAAACCCCGCTCCCGCATCAGGAAGCCAATCGCGTGGCGCTTGTTCGCCGAAGCCGGCAGCACGTCCAACAGGCCGCAATGAGCCTGTTCGTCGATGCTCCAGATCAGGCTGGCTCGGATCCCTTCCGCCTCCAGCCGCCGGCGCACCTCGTCAACCAGCGCATCCGGTCTCGTATTCTCGGGGCCGTAATAGCTGAGCTTGAAATCGTTCTGCTTCTCGTCCTCCTGCAGGCGCAGGCCGTCGATGTCGCGAAGCAACTCGGCCAGATCGGTCCGGTCGCGCCCCTGCCAGTCGGGCGCAATCTCGCGCGACCACGCGTCCAGCGTCTGCCAGCGACCCCCTTGCACCCGGTAGATGGTGGTGCCCACGTCGCCGATCGCATAGTCGGGCACCGGCAGATCGTAGTCCCGGATCGCGTCCTGCAGCAGGCCGCGGTCGCGACCGCTCACGTAGACCAGCGTCGATTCCGGGTGTGCGGCGAACCGGCGCAGCAGCGGCCGCGCCTCCGGTGACTCCGGCTGGTCCCCGTTCGGAATCACCGTGCGGTCGAGGTCCGTGCAGAGCACCACGTCATGCGTCGGCATCGTGCCCCCCCGATCCCGTGCGACCCTGCAGGGCCTCGTGCACGATCCCTGCGAACGCCACGTTCATTCCGCCTCCACGGGTACCACCTCGAGTGCGATCTCGAGGGTCATTTCAGCGCCGTCGCGCCAGACCGTCAAGGTGACCACATCGCCCGCCTGACGTTCCAGAATCACCCGCTGCAGATCGATCGCTCGGCGCACCGGCTGACCCTCGACCGCGGTGATCACGTCCATCCCGAACGGAAACGGCCGTTCGTCGATGAGCAGAAAGCCCTCTGGACCGACGATACCCGCCCGGTCAGCCGGGCCACCCCTGGCCACCCCGGTCACCACCACCCCGTAGGCGGGCAGTTCCAGCCGTTCGCGCAGCCCGCGCGGGTAATCCGCGACCCGCAGGCCGATCTCGAGGCCCAGCCGCGGCCGGTCGGGCAGCTGGGCAGCGGCGGCGGCGAGGCCGGACAGCCCCCCGGCCCGCAGTTCGGCCATGGCCTCGGCGAGCAGGTTGCTGGGCACCGCGAGCCCGATCCCCGCGAACGCACCGGCCGGGGCCAGGATGGTGTTGTTGATGCCGACCACCTCGGCGGCGGAGTTCAGCAGCGGACCGCCCGAGTTGCCGGGGTTGATCGCGGCATCGGTCTGGATATAGGGAATGTCGATACCCACCAGCCCCGGCTGCTGGCGCTCCACCGCGGAGATGATGCCCGCGGTCACCGTCGAGTGCAGGCCGAAGGGATTGCCGATCGCGATGGCCTTCTGCCCGACCTGCACCCGGTTCGAGTCGGCCAGGGGTATCGGCGGTACGACCGGAGCGTTGTGAGGCTCCAGCAGCTCCAGCAGTGCGAGATCGACATCCGGGTTGGCGCCCAGCACCCGCACCGGGTGTTCCGCGTCGGGACTGCCCAGGAACGACACGGTCAGCGTGGCACCGGGCGCCAGTTCGACCGCTGCGTCGGTCGCCTCGCCGATGGCGATCGCGACCACGTGGAAATTGGTGATGATGCGCCCGTTGCCGTCGACGACGAAGCCGCTGCCGCCGGCGATGCGCTGGCCATCCGCGGG
>SKQM01000165.1 GCA_007119005.1 Thioalkalivibrio sp. | reverse complement strand
CGATGGTGCCTTCCGTCACAGGCATCCTTTCGCTCACTCGACGATGGGTTCGCGGCGGGCGTCCGCTGTAGGTCGCCAAAGGGTCGATCGCGAGCGGTGCATGGGCGGCGGCTCTGGGTCGACACCGACGTCTCGCTTGACCTCCTGCGACGCGATAACGTCGAAGCACTGGATGATTTGAGCGATCAGCACCAGCCCGCGGAAGTTGCGCTTTGGGGAGCACGGATTCTCGGTCCAATCCGAATGGAAGGCGCCGAAATCCCGGATGTTCCAGGAACCAACGATCAGGTTGTCGTCCGCCTGCCCAGGTGGAGACGCCGCGTGATCGATGCATCGCTGCAGGCGCACGGTGTCCCCGACGACGAAACCGGGGATCCGCGCGCAGTCCATGGCAATGCTCCGGAAACAGTCGATCTCGTACTTCTAAAGTCATGGGCCGGTCCTGGTCGATGCTTCGAGCAGCATTCCGAAGACCCTACGGGCAGCGCCCGGTTAAAGGTCGATCTCGTACTTCTAAAGTCGATGGGCCGGTCCTGGTCGATGCTTCGAGCAGCATTCCGAAGACCCTACGGGCAGCGCCCGGTTAAGATGGCTCCATCCCAATTCCATGGTGGATCCAAACCTCTCCATGCCGAACCACCCGCCCCGCTCCCGTTTCCGCGTGGCTCTGTCGCTGCTGGCCACACTGGCGGTGCTTGTGCTGGTCTGGTTCGCGGGGAGTTACTGGTTGCTCAACAGTCCATGGTTGCCGCAGCGCCTGTCCCAGCTTGAGGGGATTGAGATCACCTGGGAGTACGGCCGCAGCCGTCATCCTGGCCGCTGGGAGATCGAGGGGTTCTACCTGGCACGCGAAGACGACGAACTCGCGCTCTCCGTCGCCGCGGAACATGCCACGCTGGAACTCTCCCTGCTTGCGTTAATGCGTGGCGAGTTGCGCATCCATTCCCTGGATGCTCGCGGAATCCGGCGCCTGACGCTGAACGATCTGCTCCTTGAGGGTACCGGCCAGCTGCGCCTGGAGGACTCGGTATTCACGGCCCGGCAGCTTGCGATTGCCCACCTCACGCTCCGTCTGGAGGGTGGTCGGCTGCAACGCGGGACCGACGGTGCCACCCTGGTCCGCGACATCGATCTTGCCGCAGAGGCGTCGCTGGCCCGTGTCGCTCCGAAGGAAGTCACGGAGACCCTGTCCGGCACCGTTCAGCTGGATGCCCACGCCGACGCCTGGGATGTTTTCATGCCCTATCTCGAACCCCTTCCCTGGCTTGCGCTGTCCGGCCATGGCCGACTGCACGGCGATCTGACGTTGGCTCGGGGAATGCTGGCACCGGGCAGCACTCTGCGCCTAGAATCGCCCGAGCTGCATGTCGAAGTCAACGAGCTGCGGCTGCGCGCGGACCTCGGGCCCGACCGTGACCCGGCGGTGCACGGAGCGATCGGCACCACACACCACGCACAGGGAGACGGCGCGGTGCTCCTGGCGGTTTCCCCGGAACATCCCGAGTGGCTGACGTTCACCACACGACTGCGCGACGTGACCTTGGCGGACGCAGACCCGTACGCCCACCGGACTGCACTGACGATCACCGTGGACCTGCACAACCGGCGCCTGGACCGGTTGGAGGAACTGGTTGGGGCACGGCTTGCGCTGCGCGGCGACGTCATTCGCCTGGATATGCTCGATCCGTATCTGGCGCACGTATTCGAAGGGCAGGGCATCCAGTTGCGCGGTACAGGGGCACTGGAAGCAGAAATGGTGACGCTGGGCCAAAGCCCGACTGAGGCCCGGCTGGAGATCAGCGCGCCGCAACTCGAGGTCAGGGGGCTTGGTTACGCCGCGAGCGGCGACGGCACGCTGCGCGCCGAACTGGAGGACGACCAGGTCGCGCTGGATGTGCTGCTGACCGGGGCCACCCTGCACCACCAGACGCGCCAGCTGCTTGCCGGTGCCGAACTGCGGCTTGCGGCGACAGGCCCCTTCGAGACGGAACAGGCCGGGGACGGTACCCGCGCGGAGATTGTCTGGCACGCTGCGCGCCTGCCCGATATCGCTGTGCTGCAGCATTTCCTCGAACCCTTCCTCGCCGAACCCGCGCCCCTGCTGCTGCTCGGCGGCAGTGCGCTGAGTGAGGGGCAACTGATCGTCGCGGAGAACCGCCTGCGGGGCTCGATTTCGCTGTCCGGCCCAAACCTGCGCACCCGTCTGCGGGGGCACACCGTGGAAAACGACGTTTGGCTCACGCTCGCCCTCAACGAGGCCACGCTGGACGGCACGCGGCTGGACATCGGCGGTAGCCGGCTGCGTTGGCAGGCCCACGGCAAGGCACTGGATGCCGAGCGACTGGAGAGCGATATCGTTCTGCACGACGGGCGTCTGCACCGGCGTAACGGTGTGACCGGTGGCCAATGGGTTCTGGAAGGCTGGGTCCGACAGCTCGGATTCCTGAACGCGTTCCTACCCGACGCCCACGGCCTCGCTGTGCAGGGCCATGGACAACTCCACTTCGACGGCAGCTTCGAGGGCCACCGAATCCTGCCGGGGACCCGGCTGCGGGTGGCAGCCGAGCACCTGCAGGTGGGTTTTCTCGACCATCGGGCGTCCGGCCGCGGCGCACTGAGCGCGCGTCTGGAGACGCCGGAACAGGCCCAGCTCACGCTCGAGATTCCGCAGTATGCGCTGCAACGCCGGGACGACGACCGGCCGCACCTCCAAGGACGTGATCTGATCGTCACGACCCAAACCGGGCAATTCCCGGAGGTGCTTGCGTCACCAGCGCCCCGGCACTTCACCACGCGGATCTCCCTGCCGGAGACTGAAGTTCCGGATTTCACCCGGTACAACGCCTACCTGCCCGAAGAAGCAGGCATCACGCTGCTCGGCGGAACGGCGCGCCTCGCCAGCGCGTTCACCCTGGTGGGGCTGAAGGCACAGGGCGAAGTCGACCTGAGGGCCAGCGGCGTCGAACTTGCGCTGCTCGACCAGCACCTGCGCGGGGACCTTCAACTCGCCCTGCGGCTCGCGGATGGCGACCTGGCCACCCGGGAGTTCAATGCCGCGCGTTCCTTCCTGCGTCTGGATCACGTGCAGCGGCAGAACGGCGAGCGAGCGGGCGATGCCGGCTGGTGGGTACAGCTGGACTTCGACGACGCACAACTGCGCTGGACCGAACAGATCCGCCTGGCGAGCCGGCTGGCGCTGACGATGCGCGATACCGGCCTGCTGGCCCGCCTGTTTCTCGCCCGTGCACGGGACAGCGCCTGGCTGGGCCGCCTGCTGGACGTACAAGACATCAAAGGCACCGCGCAGCTGGAGCTGAACGACACCCGGATCGGGCTCAGCGACATCGACCTGCGCGGTGAGGACCTGACGCTGCTTGCCGATATCGCACTGGTGGAAGGCACATCCAACGGCGCGCTGTATGCGCGGCTGGGCGCGCTCGGTCTCGGCGTCGAACTGAACGACAGCGAGCCGACCCTGCGCATCGTGCGCCCGCGCCGCTGGTTCGACACCTGGCGCGCCGGGCAGAGCCCGGCGCAGTGACTGGTCCCCTCGCGCGGCACCCCGCGCGCCTCAGCACCTCTGTTGGCTAGAATGCCGGTCGTGGAAAGTGCCGGCGACCTGGGCACCGTTTCCGCACTGATGGCGGGCATCAGCCTGAGTACGGCCGCCGGGCTGCGCGTGTTCCTGCCGGTGCTGGCGCTTGGGCTGGCCTCCCGCCGCGGCCTGTTGGAACTGGACGGGGAATTCGCCTGGCTGGCCTCCGACCCGGTGCTGCTCACCGTGGGCATCGAAGTATAGGAAGGGTAAGCACCCTTTTCAGGAAGGGGCAACGGTTTATCCACCGATGGAGGTGGGAGCGAGCGACCCTTCACGCCCGAAATTCCGCTGACGGGTATCGTGCACCGCCATAGCCTCCTTCGCTAACGCCGTGTCCGCGCCATTCCAGGCAGGCGGCCAGCCGGTACCCTGCCGTGTGCCTCCCGGTAACAGCATCCGGGGTTGAGCGAGGACGATGGCGTCAGCCGGACAGCGCTCCAGGCGGCGCCCGGCTTTCGGGTAACGGGAAAGGTCCACACGTTTCGTGTTTCGTCGTCAGATGGGCGAGGACCTTCTGAAACACGACCAGAGCCTCGGATACAGGCGATGATTCGCACCGCCCCGCCGCAGGCCGGGCAGTTCTCTATATCGATGCCAAAGGCCTGTACCCGACGAAAGTTCACGTCCGACTCCAGCCCCCTCATTCGTCACCGCCGACTGGCCGTTAAGGGTCGAAGGCGGGCTCGGCCCAGGCCGGTCGGCAGCGCTGCAGCCAACAAAGACCGCAGTCTGATGGACAGCGGTGCTCTTTCCCCGAATCGCCCTATGTCCAGAGCAGGAATCTTCG
>SKQM01000156.1 GCA_007119005.1 Thioalkalivibrio sp. | reverse complement strand
TGATGGTTTTGACCTCTCCTGATGTCAGAGCCCGGAGGGGGTGGACGGAATCCGGGCCGTCGGCGGCCATGGATGGCCGCCGTCGAGCGCCCATGGATGGCTTGAGCGTGCCCGGACCCCGCCCGCCCGGTCCGACGCTTTCCCGGACGCTGGAGAACCACGGATGAACAGCCCGGCTCTTGGGCTTGCCGCATACGCTCGGATCACCGCGAACTACTGGGCGTTCACGATCACCGACGGTGCGATCCGGATGCTGGTGGTGCTGTATTTCCACCAGCTCGGATACAGCGCGCTGGAGATCGCGCTGCTGTTTCTGTTCTACGAGTTTTTCGGGATCGTCACCAACCTCACCGGCGGCTGGCTGGCGGCCCGGCTGGGTCTGAACACGACCCTGATCTCCGGGACGTTGTTGCAGATCGCCGCACTGCTGATGCTCACGGTGCCCGAGGCCTGGCTTTCGGTTGCCTACGTGATGTTCGCCCAGGCGCTTTCGGGCATCGCGAAAGACCTCAACAAGATGAGCGCGAAGTCCGGCGTGAAGCTGGTCGCGGGCGATGTGCAGGGCCGCCTGTTCCGTTGGGTCGCCTGGCTGACCGGCTCCAAGAATGCGTTGAAGGGGCTGGGTTTCTTCACTGGTGCGGCGCTGCTGTACACCGTGGGCTTTCGCGGTGCGCTGGTCGCGCTGGCCGCGCTACTGGTGCTGAGCCTGACGTTGGCCGCACTGGGCCTGCCGCGCGGCCTCGGACGGGTGGCGGGCAAGCCGAAGTTCACGCAGATGTTCGCGAACAGTCCGGCGATCAATGTGCTCTCGGCGGCGCGGTTTTTCCTGTTCGGCGCGCGGGACGTCTGGTTCGTGGTCGCACTGCCGGTGTTCCTGACCGCGACGCTGGGCTGGAACCATCTGCAGGTGGGTGGATTTCTGGCCTTATGGATCATCGGCTACGGGATCGTGCAGGCTGCGGTGCCGGCGCTGATCGCGCGCCAGGGTCTGGACCCGACCGGTTTGACTGCGCGGTTCTGGGCGCTGGCGCTGATGCTGATTCCGGTGGGGATTGTGATCGGACTGGAGGTGGATCTGGATCCCGGCATGGTACTGATCGCGGGCCTCGGGCTGTTCGGGGTGGTGTTCGCGATCAACTCGGCGGTGCACTCCTTCCTGATTCTGGATTACGCGGAGGCCGATCGGGTCGCGATGAAGGTCGGTTTCTACTACATGGCGAATGCCGGCGGGCGGCTGGTCGGCACGGTGCTGTCCGGCTGGATCTTCATGACCCACGGCCTGATCGGCTGTCTGCTGACGTCGACGGGCTTCGTGTTCGCCGCGTGGATGCTCTCCTCGCTGCTGCCGCGCGGACCCGTGCGACAGCCGAGGTCCGGAGTGCCCTGACATCCCCCGAGGGAGGCAAGCCCTTGTGGAAGGCAAGCCCTTGTGGAAGGCGAGCCCTTGTGGGAGGCGAGCCCTTGTGGGAGGCGAGCCCTTGTGGGAGGCGAGCCCTCTCGGCGATTTGGCGTTGAGGAAGATCGCCCAGGGGGGGGCCGTCGTCAGAGTTCGCGCGCGGCCTGCACGATACCCTCGTCGTCCCGGTTCGGATGCACCTTGAAGCCGAGCCGGCGCATCAGGCCCAGCATGTGGGTGTTGCCAGCGATGATCTCGCCCTCCATCAGGGTGATCCCGCGCGACTTCGCGACGCGCATCAGCGAGTGCATCAGATGGGTGCCGATGCCACGGCCCTGCCACTCGTCGGCGACCACCACCGCGAATTCGCAGCTCCGCCGGTCCGGGTTCGCGGTGTAACGGGCGACCGCGACCTGCTTTTCGACCCCCGGTTCGGGCTCCACCACCGCGATCAGGGCCATCTCCCGGTCGTAGTCGATCTGCGTGAATCGCACCAGCATCTCCGGGGTGAGTTCGTGCACCGCCTGCATGAAGCGGAAATAGCGGGACTCGTCGGACAGGCTGCGCACGAAGGCCTGCTCGATCTGGGCGTCCTCCGGGCGGATTGGCCGGATGGTCAGCGTGAATCCGTCCGCCATCGGCCAGTCCTCGACCAGATGGCTGGGGTAGGGATGGATCGCCATGTGCGCGTAGCGGTCGGCCGCGCTGGGCGGGTGGTCGACCACGATGCGGGCGTCCACCGCCGCCAGGCCGTTTTCGTCGACGATCAGCGGGTTGATGTCGAGCTCCGCGACCTCCGGCAACTCGCAGACCATCTCGGAGATGCGCAGCAGCACCTGCTCCAGCGCCACCGTGTCCACCGGCGGCATGTGCCGGAAGCGCTGCAGCAGCCGCGCGACCCGGGTGCGGCCGATCAGCCCGTGGATGATGGTCTCGTTCAGTGGCGGCAACGCGACCGCGCGGTCCTGCAGCACCTCGACCGAGGTCCCGCCGGACCCAAAACTGATCACCGGTCCGAATACCGGGTCGCGCAGGACTCCGACCATCAGCTCACGGCCGTAGTGGCTGCGGTACATGCGCTCCAGCGTCACGCCTTCCAGCCGTGCCTCGGGCCGTGCTTCGGCCGCCTCCTGCATCATCGCCTGGAAGCTCTTGCGCACCAACTCGGCCGTCGTGATGTTAAGACGCACACCCCCGACATCCGATTTGTGGGTGATGTCCGGGGAAGCGATCTTCATCGCCAGCGGATAGCCCAGCGTGCTCGCGGCGACCAGTGCCTCGCTGGCATTGTGCGCCTGCACGGTCTGCGTCACCGGGATCCGGAAGGCCGCGAGTACTGCCTTCGACTCCATCGTTCCCAGGGTCCGGCGCCCCTCGCTCAGGGCTCCCTCGATGATCATCCGCGCGCCATCGATGTCGGCAGGGCTGCGGTCGCTCAGCGGTCCTGGAACCTGCAGCAGCAGGCGCTGGTTGCGCTGGTGCGCAGTCAGGTAGGCGAAGGCCTCGACCGAGGCCTCGGGCGTGATGAAGTTGGGCAGACGCTGCTTGCAGAAGAGATCCCGGGCCTTTTCCACCTGTTTCCCACCCATCCAGCAGGCCAGAACCGGCTTGCCCTGACCGCTGCCGCGTGCACAGCGGATCACCGCTTCGGCCGATGCATCCGGGTCGGTCATCGCCTGCGGGGTCAGCATCGCCAGCACGCCGTCCACCCCGGGGTCGGCGAGGCAGGCTTCCAGGGCGGACTGGTAGCGGTCGGCATCGGCATCGCCGAGAATGTCCACCGGGTTGCCGTGCGACCAGTGTGAGGGTAGGGCGTCGTCGAGGCGGGTCATGGTCTGCGCGTGCAGTTCCGCGATACCGAGATCGAGTTCGACCGCGCGGTCGGTGGCCATCACGCCGGGACCGCCAGCGTTGGTGACGATCGCGATCCGGTTGCCCCTCGCGCGTGCTCCACTGGAGAGTATGGCGGCCGCCGAGAACATCTGCTGCACGGTCTGCGCGCGCACCGCCCCCGCCCGTTCCAATGCGGCATCGAAAACGTCGTCCGCGCCCACCAATGCGCCGGTATGGGACATGGCTGCGCGCGAGCCCTCGGCGTGGCGCCCCGACTTGATCACGATCACCGGCTTCATGCGTGCCGCGGTGCGCAACCCGCTGATGAAACTGCGCGCATTGCGGATGCCCTCGACGTAGAGCAGGATGCTGCGTGTCTCGGGGTCCAGCGCCAGAAAATCCAGCAGGTCGCCGAAGTCCACGTCCATCGCGTCGCCCAGTGAGGCGACCAGCGAGAACCCGATGCGCTGATCCTCGGCCCAGTCCAGGATCGCCGAACAGATCGCGCCCGACTGGGAAACCAGCGCGAGGTGCCCGGGAATCGCACTGTTGCGGCTGAAGGTCGCGTTGATCCTGCGGCTGGGCCGCATCACCCCGAGGCAGTTCGGCCCGATGATGCGCAGGCCGGACTCTCGCGCGGCTTCGCGCATCCTGTCCTGCAGGCGCGCGCCGTCAGGGCCCTCTTCCGCGAACCCCGCTGACATCACGATCGCGCCCTGCACCTCGGCGTCGCCGCATTCCCGGATGATGCCGGGGAGGCTCTCCGCGGGGGTCGCAATGACCGCGAGATCGATGTTGCGGCCGATGGCGCCGATCGCGGGGTAGCTCTTGCGCCCGTGCACCTTCTTGTACTTCGGGTTGACGGCGAACAATTCCCCCTCATAGCCCATCGCGATGAGGTTCCGGAAGATCACCGAGCCCACCGCGTCCGGCTGGTTGCTCGCGCCGATCACGGCGATGCTGCGGGCGGAGAGGATACGGCTGAGATAGTGGGGACCCATGGATGGCCAACCTTTGGCGTGGCGTTTGACGCACTGCAATAAGACTTGTGTATCGGATCCTGATCTAATCGTCAATGAAGCGGTGCGAATTCGTGCTTCCCCGCTTCCAAGGGGACAGAATGAAAACCTTCTTCATATCCCATCCAGATTGCCTGCAG
>SKQM01000112.1 GCA_007119005.1 Thioalkalivibrio sp. | reverse complement strand
GCACCTCGCGGCCCGAGGCCATCACGGTCAGCCAGCGGCAGGTGTTCTCCAGTTGCCGCACGTTGCCCGGCCAGCGCATCGCCTGCAGTTCCGACATCACCTCCGGGCGCATCACTTTCACATCCACGCCCAGGTCGCGCGCGGCCTCCTGCATGAAGTGCCGGACCAGGAGCGGGATGTCCTCGGGCCGGTCGCGCAGGGCTGGCACCTGGATGCGGATCACGTTGAGACGGTGGAACAGGTCTTCGCGGAACAGGCCGGCGGCGACCCGGTCCTCGAGGTTCTGGTGCGTGGCCGCGATGATGCGCACGTCGACCCGGATCGGCGTGTGCCCGCCGACCCGGTAGAAGGTCCCGTCCGACAGCACGCGCAGCAGCCGCGTCTGCAGGTCGAACGGCATGTCGCCGATCTCGTCCAGGAACAGCGTGCCGCCGTCGGCCTGCTCGAAGCGGCCCTTGCGGGCCTGGTTGGCGCCGGTGAACGCGCCGCGCTCGTGCCCGAACAGCTCGCTCTCGAGCAGGTCCTTGGGGATCGCCGCGGTGTTCAGGGCGATCAGCGGCTGGCTGGCCCGCGGACTGTGCTGGTGCAGTGCCCGGGCGACCAGTTCCTTGCCGGTGCCGGACTCGCCGTTCACCAGCACGGTGATGTTGGAGCGTGACAGCCGGCCGATTGCGCGGAACAACTCCTGCATCGCCGGCGCCTCGCCAATCAGTGCCGTCGGCGCCGAGCTGTCGACGGCACTACCCGCCGACAGGCTTTCGCGGCGTGCCTGCAATGCACGCTGGACGAGCCCGACGGCCTCTTCGAGGTCGAAGGGCTTCGGCAGATACTCAAAGGCGCCGGTCTGGTAGGCGGAAACCGCACTCTCGAGGTCGGAGAAGGCGGTCATGATGATCACCGGCGCAGGGTCGGGTTGCTCGCGCAGCCGTGCGAGGAAGTCCAGCCCGTTCAGGCCCGGCATGCGCACATCCGCGAGGATGGTGTCGGGGTTGCCGCCTTCCTCCAGCGCGCTCCAGGCCGAGTCCGCCGATTCGAAGCCGCGAACCTCGAGCCCGGCCCGGTTCAAGGCCCTTTCCAGGACCCAGCGGATCGAATCGTCGTCGTCGATGACCCATACGTTGGCGTTCATGCTGTGTTCTCCAGCGGCAGCAGCACATCGAAATCGGTGCGGCCCGGGCGGGACCGGCACTCGATCAGTCCGTGGTTCAGCTGCATCAGGCTTTGTGCGATCGGCAGACCCAGCCCGGTGCCCGAGGCCCTACCGGTCACCATGGGGAAGAAGATGCGCTCGCGGATCTCTTCCGGGATCCCCGGCCCGTTGTCGCGCACGCGCAGGCGCGCGACCAGGCGATGGCGCTGCCCGGAGATCGTGTACTGGCGGAGGATCCGCGACATCAGGCGGATCTCGCCATGATCGCCGAGCGCCTGAATCGCGTTCTGCACCAGGTTGAGCAGGGCTTGCACCAGCATGTCGCGGTCGACCAGCACGTCCGGGATGCTGGGGTCGTAGTCGGCCGTGATCCGCAGTCCCAGCGGCAGCTGCACGCTGACCAGGCCACGAACGTGCTCCATCACCTCGTGTACGTTCACCGGTTCGCGACGGGGCATGTTGCTGGGCCCCAGCATGCGATCCACCAGGCTGCGCAGGCGATCGGCCTCGCGGATGATGATCTGGGTGTATTCCCGCAGCGACGGGTCATCGAGGTCGCTGGCCAGCAGCTGTGCAGCGCCGCGCAGGCCGCCCAGCGGATTCTTGATCTCGTGCGCGAGGCCCCGGGTGACCGCCCGGGTGATGGCCTGCTGCTGGCGCAGCTGGTCCTCGCGGGTGATGCGCTGGTGGCGGTCGGTGGCCGTCATCTCCAGCAGCAGGCGGTCCTCGGAGTGCTCTCCGTGAAGCGGCGAGATCATCAGGTCGGCGAGAAACTCGGGCGCGCGCAGTGGACGCAGGCTGCGCCCGCGCAACGACACCGACTGCTTGTCATTCAGCGCCTGCTGCAGCTGTTTCGACAGGTTCAGGTCCAGACGCAGCCACTGCCCCAAGTGCCCGCCGACCACCCGGTCCCGGCTCAGGCCGAGCAGCACCTCAGCGGCGCTGTTGACCGCCAGCAGCCGCAGCCGCGCGTCGGTGACCAGCACGGCGGTGGAGAGCTCGTCCAGCCACTGGCAGGGGTCTGGTGTCGGGATGGCTGGCACGGGATCGACGTTCATCGACACACCGAAAGCAGGAATTGCGCCAGCGTGCCCCAGGCTGGCGCATCGGCGGCGGTGCAGCGCCGCGGATGGCACGAGTGCGGATCACAATGGTTCATCCGCCGAAAGGATAGCACCAAATTAGTGCGAACAAAGAGCGATTGCACCAGTTTGGTGCCTATGGCGCGGTCCTCGACTCCGGAACCGGCTTGAAAGCGCCCGGACGTTTCGTGTCCGGGCCTCCCCGTTCAGTCGGTCGCGGGCAACCTGCCCGGCACGATCACGGCCTCCGGGCGCGCCGGACGCTCGGGAGCCGCCTCGACGTCCTCGCCCTGGGCCAGCGGCCCCGCGCCCGTCGGCGGGAGAACCTGGATCTGCTGGACTGGGTGATCGGCCGGAGGACGGTCGCCGAAGTGCACGGTCCCGTCCGCGTCCACCCAGCGATAGATCTCGGTGGCCGAGGCGGCGCTGGCGAAAGCGGTCGCGGCCAGCAACACGGCCGTGCCGGCGGCTGCGATCAGGCGGATTTCATGAAGGCGTATGTTCACCATTGGAACAGGATCCATTGTGGAGGGACGAAGTCCGGGCCGAGTCCCCGGCGGCGCGTGTCGAGCATGCCATCGCCGGTCGTGTCGATCAGGTAGTAGCGGGGACCGAAACGGGGCACCACCTCGACCATGAACAGTTGCCCGCCGATCCGGAATTCCCGGATCACCCCGTCGGGGCGCTCGATCAGCGTGATGTCCGCCTCCTCGAGCATCTGCAGCTGCCGCGCCCGCTCGTCGAGCACCGGCGGCGGCGCGTCTTCGACCATCTCGGGAGGTGGCGGTGCGTCCACCCATTCCTGCGGCTGCGCGCTGGCGGCGCCGGCGAGCGCGAGCAGGGCGATTCCGGTAATCCAGCGCGCGACCGATGCGCCGTCGTGCCGCAGGGGAGGCCGCGGCCGCGCGGCTGCGGCCGCCGCGTGTCGGGTGGCACCGGCTTCGGTGTTCACGGCGGTGCCGTCGTAAGCCCGTTTCGTCCGCATCACGCGCTAGAGCTCCATCAAGCGTTGCTTTTCCTCGGCGGATGGTTCGAAGCTGCGCGCCTCGTAGTATTCGAAGATCGCATCGACGGCCGCTTCGGGTGTGTCCACCAGCGAGTATAGCCCCAGATCCTCGCGGGAAATGGTGCCGTGCGTGACCAGCGTGTCCTCGAACCAGTCCAGCAGGCCACGCCAGTAGGTGCTGCCCACGAGCACGATCGGAATGCGCCGGGACTTTCCGGTCTGCACCAGGGTCAGGATCTCGGCGAGTTCGTCCAGCGTGCCGAAGCCGCCCGGCAGCACCACGTAGGCCGAGGCGTACTTCACGAACATGACCTTGCGCGCGAAGAAGTGCCGGAAGCCGAGGCCGATGTCCTGGTAGGGGTTCGCCAGCTGCTCGTGCGGCAGCTGGATGTTCAGCCCGATGCTGGGTGATTTCCCGGCGAACGCGCCCTTGTTCGCCGCCTCCATGATCCCCGGCCCGCCGCCGCTGACCACCGCGAAGCCCGCGTCCGACAGTTGTCGGGCGAGTTCCTCGGCCAGCTGGTAATCGGGGTGACCCGGCGGGATCCGCGCGGAGCCGAATACGCTGACCGAGGGCTTGATGCGGGCCAGCCGCTCGAAGCCCTCGACGAACTCGGCCATGATCTGGAAGATTTTCCAGCTCTCCCGGGTTAGCTCGGAGTCGTCGATCGGCGCCAGCCCGGGGTGATGCGAGCGCTCGCGCCAGTGCTTGTGAATGTCTTCATCTTGCGCCATCAAGTTAGCGTAACCCCGGATCGCGATCGCGAACAGCCCCCAGCGTTCGCGGCCCGCAGGGCTGCGCAGTACACTGGGGTCCCTCGACACGCACGTCTGCCCGCATGAGCGATGAAGCCCCCCTGGTCCTGGTGGACGGTTCGTCCTACCTGTACCGCGCCTTCCACGCGCTGCCGCCGCTGACCGCGCCCGACGGCCAGCCGACCGGTGCGCTGTACGGGGTCGCGAACATGCTGCGCAAGCTGCGTGCGGACTACGCGCCGCGGCGCATGGCGGTGGTCTTCGACGCACCGGGCCGGACGTTTCGCGACGATCTGTACGAGCAGTACAAGGCCAACCGGCCGCCGATGCCGGAGGAGCTGTCGGTACAGGTCGATCCGCTGCACGAGCTGGTTCGGGCGATGGGGCTGCCGCTGCTGTGCATCCCCGGCGTGGAGGCGGACGACGTGATCGCGACACTGGCCGAACAGGCGCGGCAGCGGCAGGAGCCCGTGGTGATTTCCACCGGCGACAAGGATCTGGCGCAGCTGGTGGACGCGGGCGTGACGCTGGTCAACACCATGAACGGCACGGTGCTGGATCCGGAGGGGGTGCGCGAGAAATTCGGCGTCGATCCGGAGCAGATCGTGGACTTCCTGACGCTGGTCGGCGACAGCGTGGACAACGTGCCCGGGGTGGACAAGGTTGGCCCGAAGACCGCCGCGAAGTGGATCAGCCAGTACGGCAGCCTGGATGCGGTGATCGAGAATGCCGGAGCGATCGGTGGCAAGGTGGGCGAGAACCTGCGCGCGGCGGTGGATCGGCTGCCGCTGTCGCGCGAGCTGGTCACCGTGCGCCGGGACGTGGACCTCGGGATCGACGAGCACGAGCTGACCCTGGGCGACCCCGACACCGGGCGCCTGCGCGATCTCTACACCCGCTTCGGATTCCGGCGCTGGCTCGACGAACTCGAGCCGGCGGATCAGCCCAACCCCGGCTCCGGGGATCGCGGTGACGACACGGCCGGCGCCGAGTACCGGGCCGTGCGCACTGCGGAGGACTTCGACGCGCTGCTCGAGCGGCTGGAGGCCGCCGAGCTGGTGGCCTTCGATACCGAAACCACCAGTCTCGACTACATGCAGGCGCGGGTGGTCGGGCTGTCGTTCAGCGTCGCGCCGGGGCAGGGCTGGTACCTGCCGCTCGCGCACCAGGGCGAAGACGCCGACCCGCAGCTGGAACGGGAGGCGACGCTGGAGCGGCTGCGGCCCTGGCTGGAGTCCGCGCGGCACGCGAAGCTGGGCCACCACCTGAAGTACGACCGCAACGTGCTCGCCAATCACGGCATCACATTGGACGGCATCCGCGAAGACACCATGCTCGAGTCCTACGTGCTCGACGCCGGCGCGAACCGCCATGACCTGGACACCCTCGCCGAGCGGCACCTGAATCACCGGACGATCACCTACGAGGACGTGGCCGGGAAGGGCGTGAAACAGATCCCCTTCGCCGAGGTGTCCGTGGAGCGGGCGACGGAGTACGCGGCCGAGGACGCCGAGGTTTGCCTGCGGCTGCACGCGGTTCTGGCACCGCGCCTGGCGGAAGCGGAGGGTCCGCAGTCGGTCTACCGCGAGATCGAGATGCCGCTGGTCCCGGTGCTCTCCGACATGGAGCGCACCGGTGTGCGGGTCGATGCCGAACTGCTGCGCGTGCAGAGCGCGGAGCTGCTCGAGCGCATGGAGGAGGTCGCCGAGCAGGCCTATTCCGAGGCCGGCGGCGAGTTCAACCTGGGGTCGCCGAAACAGATCCAGGAAATCCTCTACGACCGGCTCGGCCTGCCGGTGCTGCGGCGTACGCCGAAGGGTCAGCCGTCGACGGCCGAGGACGTGCTGGAGCAGATGGCGGCCGAGTTTCCGCTGCCCCGCCTGATCCTCGAACACCGCGGCCTGAGCAAGCTGCGCAGCACCTATACCGAGCGCCTGCCCGAGCGGATCGACCCCGACACCGGGCGGGTGCACACCTCGTATCACCAGGCCGTTGCGGCCACCGGGCGGCTGTCCTCTTCCGATCCGAACCTGCAGAACATTCCGGTGCGCACCGCGGAGGGCCGCCGGATCCGCCAGGCGTTCATCCCGGAGGAGGGGAAGCTGCTGCTCGCCGCCGACTACTCGCAGATCGAGCTGCGCATCATGGCCCACCTGTCCGGAGACCGCGGTCTGCGCGAGGCCTTCGAGGCGGGCCAGGACATCCACCGCGCGACCGCGGCCGAGGTGTTCGGCGCGGAGTCCCCGGATGCCGTGACCGCCGACCAGCGGCGCGCCGCGAAGGCGATCAACTTCGGGCTGATCTACGGGATGTCCGCGTTTGGGCTCGCACGCAATCTGGGCATCGACCAGGGTCGCGCCCGCGAGTACATCGAACGCTATTTCGCGCGCTACCCGGGCGTGCACGAGTACATGGAGACAGCGCGCCGGACCGCGCGCGAGCAGGGATTCGTCGAGACGCTGTTCGGCCGCCGTTTGTACCTGCCGGAGATCGGTAGCCGCAACCCGGCCCGCCGGGCACAGGCCGAACGGGTCGCGATCAATGCCCCGATGCAGGGCACCGCGGCCGACATCATCAAGCGCGCGATGCTGAAGGTCGCCGAGCGCCTGCGGCGCGACCGGTTCCCGGCGCGGATGATCATGCAGGTGCACGATGAGCTGGTGCTGGAGGTCGCCGAAGATGCGCTGGACGAGCTGCGGGTCGCGGTGATCGAGGACATGGCCGGCGCAGCGAACCTCGCGGTGGATCTGGTGGTCGATGTGGGTACTGGAGAGAACTGGGATGCCGCGCACTGACATGAGCCGATTGCAATGAACGCCACGCGGCGACTCGGCCGGTTGATGCCTTGGGTCGCGGGGGTCGCGGCCCTCGGTGCCTTGTGGATCTGGGCCGACCGCCTGCTGCCGGGCACGGGCTCGGGGGCGCTGCTGGTGGTGGGTCCGGAAGAGTGCGACCTGAACGAGCGCGCCTGTGTGGCCGTGCTGCCCTCGGGCGGACAGGTGCTTCTGGATCTGGAGCCGCGGCCGATGCCGACCCTCAAGCCGCTTGCGGTGACGCTGCAGTTGACCGGGCAGGATCCGGAGTGGGTGGAGCTGGACCTGACCGGGGTCGAGATGTACATGGGCTTCAACCGCACGCGCCTGGAACGCGTTGAGCCCGGCCGCTATCGCGGCGAGGCGGTGCTGCCGGTCTGCGCGAGCGAGGCGATGACCTGGGCGGCCACGGTATTGCCCGAGGGCGAAGCGGAGCCGGGACAGGTGCAGTTCCGGTTCGTCACGCGGCGCTGAAGGGCTTTGAACCGGTCGCGGAACTTTCCGTGAGGTGGCGCGTCATATCGACAGGCGCTGTGCCCAGCGCCTCCCGCTTCCCTCCCTGAGCGGGACGGTTCCGGCCCCCCCTGCCGGAGCCCCTCTTGCCCCGGTCATCCCCCTGTGACCGGGGCATCTTTTTTTGTGGGAGCCGAGCCCGCTCGGCGACCTGCTGTCCGGCGGTCAATCCTCGCCGGGAGCGCGGTCGAGCCATTCCAGCAGCAGCCCCTGCAAATCCTCCACGCCCTCGCGCTTCAGTGCCGAGAAGGTCTGCAGCGTCGCATTCAGTCCCATTTCCTCGAGCTTGCGCCGTGTCAGCAGCAGTTGCCGGCTGGCTTCGTTCCGGGAAACCTTGTCCGCCTTGGTGAGCACCACGTGCAGCAGGCGCGGCTGCGGTGCCAGCCACTGCAGCAGGTTCCGGTCGAGGTCGGTCATCGGTCTGCGGATGTCCATGATCAGCACCAGGCCGACCAGGCTCTGTCGTTCGCGCAGGTACTGGCCGATCAGGCGGTCCCAATGGGCGCGCTGGGCGGGTGGAACCCGTGCATACCCGTACCCCGGCAGATCGATCAGGCGCTGCTGGCCATCCGGCGGCAGCCGGAAGACGTTGATCTCCTGGGTGCGGCCCGGCGTGCGGCTGACGCGAGCCAGCGCCCGCCGTCCGCAGAGCGCGTTCATCGCACTCGACTTTCCGGCATTCGAGCGTCCGGCGAAGGCGATCTCGGCGCCGGAATCCGGCGGCAGCTGCGCGACGCGGGCGGCGCCGAGCAGGAACTCAGCCTCGCGAAACGGGTTGTGCATGTTTTCTCTCGGCCGGCGCCCGCCGGCATGCTGGATGTCGGCATGGTACCTTTGCCGCTCACTCGCGCATGTGCTATATAATGCGCCCCTTATTTTGATTCCCCGCGGCCTGGGGACACAAGGTCCGGCCTCCTCGCCGGCTCGCACATTTGAAGCAGGAGTATGTCTCAGATGAATTACGTGCGCTCGAGCCTTTTCGCGGTCCTGTCGCTTGCACTGGCTCTTCCCGTTGGGCTGCAGGCCGCCGGTGACCCGATTCGAGGCAAGGACCTGTCTCAGGCCTGCGCCGCCTGTCACGGCAGTGACGGCAACAGTGTGAACCCCGAATGGCCGAAGCTCGCTGGACAGCATGCCAGTTACATCCATAAGCAACTAATGGACTACAAGAGCGGTCGCCGGGAAAACGCGCTGATGGCCGGGCAGGTCGCGAACCTGGATGAGCAGGACATGTGGGACCTTGGTGCGTTCTACGCCCAGCAGCAGATCAGCCCGGGCACCGCCGACGAGACCGTTGCCGAGCGCGGCGAGCGCATCTACCGCGGAGGCATTCCCTCGGCGGGTGTCGCCGCGTGCATGGCCTGCCACGGCGCGAACGGCAAGGGGAACCCCGCAGCGATGTTCCCGCTCGTCGGTGGCCAGCACGCGCGCTACAACTCCGACCAGCTGCGCTATTTCCGCAGCGGGCAGCGGGCGAACGACAACGGTCGCATGATGCGCAACCTTGCCGCGCGCATGTCCGACGCGGACATCGAGGCGGTTTCCCAGTACATGGCGGGCCTGCGCGCGGAGTAACACGCTCCTTAGCGCGGACGCAACGGGGTGGCCTTGGGCCACCCTTTTTTTGGTCTGGAACACGGTCTGTTGCGTCCGTGTCTGTGGCACGGGTTTGACTGGTGCCCGGTTGCGAACGAAAGTGCCGTGCAGGCGTCCAAACGAACGCCTTACGCAAGCAAGTTGGCGGCGAGAATACGCGGCCAAGACATCACGAGGAGAGATGGATGATGAATCGACGTCGTTTCATGGGTGCCCTGGTCGGCGGCAGCGCGCTGCTGGCCTCGGGTGCCGCGCTGGCGCAGCCGTTCACCGCGGGCGTGCACTACCGGCAGCTGATTCCGAGGGTCGACCCCGGGCTCCCCGAGGGTAGGCTGCAGGTCGTCGAGGTGTTCTGGTACGGATGTCCGCACTGCTACACCCTCGAGCCGCTGGTGGACGAGTGGCGCCGTACACTGCCCGATCACGTGGAGTTCAGCCACCTGCCCGCTCCGTTCAATGATGTGTGGGCGCTGCATGCCCGGGTCTATTTTGCCGCCGTGGAACTGGGTGTGCTCGACCAGATTCATCAGCCGTTCTTCGATGCGATCCACGCGCAGGGTCGGAACATGCGTTCCGAGAGCGCGATCCTCCGCTTCGTGGACCAGCGTGGACTGGACGCCGATGCCTTCCGCGACACCATGCGCTCGCCCGAGGTCAGCGCCGCGGTCGGCGATGCCGGGTTGCTGGTGCAGGCGTTCCAGGTCGAGGGTGTGCCGTCGATGGTGGTGCATGGGCGGGCGATGGTCTCTGCCGGTATGACGGGAAGCCACGAGGGCATGCTGCGCGTGGTCGACCACCTGATCGAGCAATACGGTTGAGGCGGCAGGAGGCCCGGTTGGCTGTGGCTGGGGGTGAAGAACGGTGCCGGCGCTGTGCCCCCACCTCCGCGATGGCAGTTGGAGAACACGGAACGTTGCGGGGCTGTTGATGGTCGTATGGGGTTGAGGTAAACGATCGCAAACCGCCCGGCGGCCGGTCGTCACCGGGTGAGGCAGTCCGCCAGGCCTGGTTTTGTCGATGCTTGCCCGGGCAGGGTGATGGAGAGAGCGCTTGTCATTAGTCAGTCCGCATGAAGCCGCCAACGGCCTGCTGCCTTCCGCTGAGGGCAGTGCGACGGCCGCCGATCGGAGCCGCCTGCGCCTGTTGAGCTTCAATGCCCAGGTCGGTATTCGCTCGTCGCGGCTGCATCACTATGTGACCAACAGCTGGAAGCACTTTCTCCCCTTCGATGGCCGGATGGCGAACCTGGACCGCGTTGCACGCTTCATCTCGGGATTCGACGTGGTGGGGCTGCAGGAGCTGGATGCGGGCAGCATGCGCAGCAACTATGTCGACCTCACCGCCTACCTGGGCGAACGCGCGAGCTTTCCCCACTCGTACTCCCGCGTGAACCGGGATCTGGGCGCGCTGGCCAAGCACTCCCTCGGCCTCCTGACCCGGTTGGAACCCGAGCGGGTGATCATGCACCGGCTGCCCGGTCCGATCCCGGGTCGCGGCGCGATCGAGGCCCGCTTCCCGCTGGCCAATGGCGAGTTCCTGGTGTTGTTCCTGGTGCACCTTGCGCTGGGTCGCCGCGCACGGCGCTCGCAGCTGGACTACATTGCGGGACAGCTGGCCCACGAGCCGCATGCGGTGGTGATGGGTGATTTCAACTGCCATCCGGAGAGCCGCGAACTGCAAACGCTGGTCGCGCGCACCGGTCTGCTGGATCCGATGCCCTGCGCCGCCACTTATCCTTCCTGGGATCCACGCCGGGTGTTCGACCACATCCTGCTGACGCCCGATCTCAGCGTCAGCGACATGCGCGTGTACAATGTCAACCTCTCCGACCACCTCCCGGTCGGCATCGAGATCGAGCTGCCGGGCGAGCGCCGCCTGATCGAGGCAGCACACTGAGCACTCGCCGCGGCACATCTCCAGTGCGCGGTGGTGATCGCTCAGCGCGCCCGGGGGGCGGCAACACCCCGGCCTGAAAGAAGCGGATACCAGCGGTCCGCTCCGATAGTGGGAACCCCGCCGGAAAAAACCCTCGGCGCAGTTAGGAAATAGTCCTAGCCCGGTTAGGACACCCTCCTAGGGCGCATTTCCCTTTGATGGACCATTCTTTTGGTACACGCAACCGTTTCGGGAACGTGCTGCTGCAGGGACGCGGTCGGAGAATCGCGACCGCAGCCTGACCCTACCAACCAGAGAGGATGAGCCCATGTTCAAACAACGATTGCTGGTCTTTACCGTCGGGGCGGCCTTCATGGCGGCGAGCGCCGTTGCCGGCGCTGTCGATCGCGCGCAGATGGGGGGTGAACAGCTGTTCAGCTTCCACGCCTGCACGAACTGCCACGGGGCCGAAGGCAAGAATCCGGTCAGCCGGCTGGTGCCGAAGATCGGCGGAATGGACGCTGCGGAGATCCACGACAAGGCGATGAAGATCCTTCGGGGCGAGACCGATTCCGAAGAGGCGAAGCTGATGAAGTCGGCCGTGGCTTACAGCCAGGCATGCGATGCTCCGCCCAGCGCGGCCGAGATCGAAAAGATCGCCGCATGGCTGTCGACGCTGTAACAGCGGGCCCGACGTGGCGGGCGTGGTGCGCCCGCCACTGCCTGTTGCTCCTGGTCGGGTTCTTGGCCGGAACCCTGCAGGCATCCGAAGGCTTCACCGAGGGAGAGATCCTGTCCAATGGCTGCGGTGGCTGTCACGGGCACACCGGGGTCAGCGCCGCAGCTTCCATGCCCTCCATCGCCGGGTTCGATCGGCGCTACACCGCGCGGGTGCTGCGCGAGTTCAGGGACGGATCACGGCATTCGACCATCATGGGTCGCTTGATGGTGGGCTACACGGTGCCGCAGATCAACCTGCTGGCGTCGTATTACGCAGAGCAGACCTGGGAGGGCTCGGGGTTCCGTGCCGAGCCGGGCAAGGTCGAACAGGGAAGGCGCATCCACGAGGCACTCTGCGAGCAGTGTCACGAGGATAGCGGCCGCTACCAGGACCGGGACATGCCGAGGGTCGCCGGACAGCAGCCTGAGTACCTCATCATCCAGATGCAGCTGCGCCGGGCCGGCACCGAGGGAATGCAGCAGCCGAACCGCATGCGCGAGGCATTGCTTTCGCTCAGCGAAGCCGAAGTGCTCGCGATGGCCCACTATCTCGCCAGCCGGGACTGAGCCAGCGCCAGCCGGACAGACCAGGAAGCTTTCAGCCAGCGCCCGGAGGTCTGTCCGGGGCACCACGCGTCGGTGAGGCGCGCCCGCGGAGGAGAAACAGCATGAAGTGCAAGGCAGTTGTTCCAGCATTGTGGACAGGATTCGGTGCGGTCGCCCTCGTGGTCTTTGCGCTCGCGACGGCCTCGGCCGACCCGGGCCTTTCCGCGGAGGAGGCCGCTCAGGAACGCGCCGCACTGCTGGCGATCATGGCGCAGAACCAGGCTCCGGCGGTGGATGCGGCAGGGCAGATCCGGCTGCCGGACGCAGCGATGCTCGGGGCCGCCGACGCGCCCGTGGTGCTCATCGAATTCGGGGACTACCAGTGCGGATTCTGCCGCCGGCACGTGTTGAACGTGATGCCGACCCTGTTGCAGGAGCACGTCGTTCCGGGCCGCGTGCGGTACGTGTTCCTGGAATATCCTGCCGAGCGCAACCTGCCCGCGTCGGGGGAGGCCTCCAACGCGGCGCTGTGCGCGGACGATCAGGGCCGGTACTGGGAGATGCGACAGAAGATCTACGCGAATCCAATGAGCATCGACGCGGCCGGATACCGCCGTCACGCGGCATCACTGGACCTCGACATGCAGGTGTTCGACCAGTGCCTGGAGCAGGCGCCCCACGCGGCCCGTATCGAGCAGCACGTCGCGCTCGGGCGCCAGCTGGGTGTGCGCGGGACGCCGACCTTCTTCGTCGCCGTTTCGGGCAGCGGGGACGGAGATGTGCGACTGGTGCGCCGCATTACCGGCGCGCAGCCCCTCGACCTGTTCGAACAGGAGTTGCGCAGCCGCTCCGCGGAGTGATCGGTTTTACGCGGTTGCGCTGCGTCCCCCGCCAAGCGAAGCTTGTCCGGAAAGCCGGGGAGAACCATGCCCCGGAACCCCGCCCGCCGGGCAGACCGGCCGGATGACCCCCCGCCGGGGAGCAGGGAGAGCATCATTGATGAAGAGCGGCGCTGGCGCCGGGTGGTGGTCACCGCTGGAGGGTCGACGCGGTGGGGTTCTCTTGGCCTTCGTCTGGATCGCGGTCTCCCTGGTCGCCGCCTGGGCACTGGTCCAGACGGAACTAGACAACGCCAAACATGAGCTGGAGCGCGAGACGCAGCGTCTGCACGCGACGCTGGAGGCTCAGGCCATTCTCAACGACGCCGCGATCGAGGGCATGGCGGCGGCGCTGCGGATCTGTCCGCGCGGCGACCCAGGACCCTCCCGCCGGTTCGCGCATGCCATTCTGGAACGCTATCCGCACATTTACGTCCTTGGGGCTGCGCTGCGTCTGGAACACCCGCTCAGGGACGGCTTCGAGACCACGCTGCGCACGCAGGGAATCTCCGACGGCATCCGCCGTTTCGACTACGAGGGGGACCGGCAATGGCACCCTGTGCCGCCGAAGGCCCTCTATTATCCGATCCAGATGGCGGAGCCCGAGCTGGAGTCGACCTGGGCCGTGCTCGGCCTCGACCTGGATGCCGTGCCGTTGTTCCAGGACACCCTGAACCGTGCACTCGCCAGCGATCAACCCGCCGTATCCGGGGTCTTCGAAATGACGATCGGCAGACGCGCCTTCGGGCTGTTGCGCGCGGTCTGCGACGCAACCGAGGGTCCTTGCGACAGCCGCGATGCCACAACCACCCCCCGCTTCATCGCGATACTGGTGGTCTTTGCCGACAGCTTGATCGATTGCGCATCGGCTGCCGGGGAGGGTTACTCCTGTGTGATCCGCATTCAGCAGGACGGCGAACTCCCCGAGCGCACACTGCTTGCGGCCAGCCACGCTCCCGACACGGCCTGGCCCCTGGAGCGCCGGTTGTTTCCCCGGTTCGAGCACCGGATGACGGTCACGAGGGCATCGCAGCCGCTGGTGCTGGAACTCTCCCGGCAGCTCGACCGCCACTCGATCAACCTGTTTCCCCCGGCCCTGCTGCTGTTCCTGTCCGGCATCGGCCTGCTGGTTGCGCTGCGGTTGCGCCGGCAGCGTGAGCGCAGCCACAACGCGAGGCTCGCGATCTACCACGCGTTGAACGAGGAACGGGCAAGCCTCGAGATTCGCGTGCAGGAACGGACACGCCAGCTCACGGAGATCAACGAGGAACTCGCGCGCGAGAACCGGGCTCGTGAAGGCGCGGAGGCGGCGCTGCGGCGCAAGGGCACACAGCTGCGCCTGCTCGCGCGGCGCCTGATGGCCGCTCAGGAACAGGAGCGCCGCGGCCTCGCGCAGGAACTGCACGACGATATGGGCCAGACCCTCACCGCCCTGCGCACCCACGCCCAGCTGATCCGGCAGCAGCACGCGTCCGAGACCGAGGCCTGCGTGCAGAGCGCGAAGACCATCCTCGATCTGGCCGGTCATTTGTATGATTCCACGCACCGTATCATGCGCCGGCTGCGTCCCCGTGCCCTCGACGAACTCGGTCTTGCCGGTGCGCTAGACAGCAGCATCGAGGCGGCTGGCCTGGAAGCCATGGGCATCGATGTGCATCGGGAGCTGTACGATGACCTCGAGGACCTGGACGATGCGGTGGCCATCACCGTCTATCGGCTGCTGCAGGAGGCCCTGACCAATGTCGCGCGGCACGCCGGGGCCCGCAATGTATGGATCCGCCTGTCACGGGACTCGGCTCCGCACGATATGGCGGTTGGGGGTGATATTCTGAGGCTCAGCGTCGAGGATGACGGGCGTGGCATGCCCGAGCCCATGCTGGACAAGGACCGTCTGGGGTTGCTCGGCGCCCAGGAGAGGGTCGAGGCCCTGGGTGGGCGGTTCTCCGTGGAGGCGCGCGCTGGCGGCGGTGTGCGGCTTCGTGCCGAAATTCCGCTGAATCAGGAGTGATGCCCAGTGGCGATTGATCCGATCCGCGTGTTCCTGGTCGAGGACCACTGCCTGGTCCGGGCCGGGTTTCGCCAGTTGCTCGACAGCAACGCCGATATTCAGGTCG
>SKQM01000078.1 GCA_007119005.1 Thioalkalivibrio sp. | reverse complement strand
GCATCTTCCGGCGCCGGCGTCCGGAGGGCGGTGCATGAGCATGCTGGCCAACACACGAACCACGATGCGGCGTGACCGCGTCTTCGGCTTCCTGCAGCCGGAGCCAGATTTTGCATTGCCCGTGGACACCTCGCACGGCACGATCCTGTACGTCGAGGACGTCAGCGTGCGCTTCGACGGCTTCCTCGCGCTGAACCGGCTGAACCTGAGCGTGAACGAAGGTGAACTGCGCTGCATCATCGGCCCCAATGGCGCCGGCAAGACGACGATGATGGACGTGATCACCGGCAAGACCCGCCCGGACAGCGGCGGCGTCTACTTCGGCCAGAACATCGACCTGCTCGCGCTGGACGAATACCAGATCGCCCGCGGCGGCATCGGCCGCAAGTTCCAGAAGCCCACGGTGTTCGAGGCTCTGACCGTTTTCGACAACCTCGAGCTGTCGATGGCCTCGGACAAGGGGGCCTGGGCCACGCTGTTCCATCGGCTCACGGCGGAGCAGCGTACGCGCATCGACGAGGTACTGGAGATCATCGGCCTGAAGGACGCTCAGCGGCGGCCAGCCGGTTCGCTGTCGCACGGCCAGAAACAGTGGCTGGAGATCGGCATGCTGCTGATGCAGAACCCTCGTGTCCTGCTGGTCGACGAGCCGGTCGCCGGCATGACCGGCGACGAGACCGAGCGCACCGCGGAACTGCTCACGTCGCTGGCCGGTGGACACACGGTGATCGTGGTCGAGCACGACATGGCCTTCGTGCGCTCGATTGCCCGGCGGGTGACGGTATTGCACCAGGGCAGCGTGCTGGCCGAGGGCAGCATGAGCCAGATCCAGAGCGATCCGCGCGTGATCGAGGTCTACCTGGGGGACGAGACATGATCCGCGTCGAGGGCGTCAACCAGTACTACCGGCAGAGTCACATCCTGCGTGATCTGGATCTCACCGCCGAACCCGGGCACTGCACCTGCGTGATGGGCCGCAACGGCGTCGGCAAGACCACGCTGCTGAAGTGCATCATGGGCCTGCTGCCGATCCGCAGCGGCCGGATCCTGCTGGGCGACCGCGACATCACCCGCCTCTCCCCGGAGGCCCGCGCCCGCGGCGGCATCGGTTACGTGCCGCAGGGACGCGAGATCTTCCCCGAACTCACCGTCGAGGAGAACCTGCGCGTGCCGCTCACGGCGCGTGCAGACCGGGCGCGCCAGATCCCGGACTCCGTCTACCAGCTCTTTCCGGTGCTGAAGGAGATGCGGCGCCGCCGCGGCGGCGACCTGTCGGGCGGACAGCAGCAGCAGCTCGCGATCGGCCGGGCACTGGTCCTCGACCCCAAGCTGCTGATCCTCGACGAGCCCGGCGAAGGCATCCAGCCGAACATCGTTCGCCAGATCGGCGACGTGATCCGCCAGCTCAACGCCGAACTGGGGCTATCGGTATTGCTGGTGGAACAGAAACTGCCCTTCGCCCGCCGCGTCGCCGATGACTTCTACATCATGGAAAAGGGATCGGTCGTCGCGCAGGGCGGGATCGCTGCACTCAGCGACGAACTGGTTCAGCAGCACCTGAGCGTTTGATACAGAGCTCGTCCTGATCATCACGCCCAAAGGTCGCCGAGAGGGCTCGCCTCCCACAGGGGGGGGTGGCCGGGCCTGAGGATCGCCGAGGGTGCTCGCCTCCCACAGGGGGTGGCCGGGCCTGAGGGTCGCCGAGGGGGCTCGCCTCCCACTGGGGATGGCCGGGCCTGAGGGTCGCCGAGAGGGCTCGCCTCCTACAAGAGGAGTGGCCGCGATGCCGCGTGCCCCCGAACGGGGGGCACACGAATGGCCCAAGGCTCCTGGAGGATTATTTTGCGGCGAGCTTGGCGTCGATCTCCTGTTCGGCCTGCAGCCAGAACGCATGGTTGTCGCCGGTGAAGCCGTGCTTCTCGGCAATGTAGTACGCCGCGTCCTGGACCATGCGATAACGCTCCTCGGGCGAAACCGCCGGCTTCTTCGCGCGAGCCCCGCCGCGAGGCTTGGCCGGGGCGCTCGTGGCTGCAGGGGCCTTCTTCGGCGCTGCAGTTTTCCTGGGCGCAGCCGCGGCCGGCTTGGCGGCCGCCTTTTTCGCTGCGGCCTTTGGCTTCGCGGTCTCGACTGCCGCCTGCGGCTCGGCCTTGGTCATGTCCTTCTTCGGTGCTCTTGCCATTTCGTGTTCCCCCGGTGGGTTAAAAAACCTGGTTGCAGCGGTGCTGCGCCAGGCAGCCCCCGCCTTGGATCATAGGTCGCCAACACGTGCCCAGCAACACCCGCCCTATGGGCAGATCGAGTTTCTGCGTATTCGCGGCCACATGGCTCTTCGGGCATCCGGGTTCGACCCGTCCCCGTGCCGGGCCCGACGATCCGTTCCCGTGCACAGGAATCATCGGAGCATCCCCTCGCGTTCGATGAACGCGACGACCTCGTCCAGCCCCTGACCCGTGCGCAGGTTGGTGAACACGAACGGACGCTCGCCGCGCATGCGCCGGCTGTCCTGTTCCATCACCTCGAGCGATGCACCGACGCCGTCGGCAAGGTCGATCTTGTTGATCACAAGAAGGTCCGACCGCGTGATGCCGGGGCCACCCTTGCGCGGGATCTTGTCGCCCGCGCAGACGTCGATCACATACAGGGTCAGATCCGAAAGTTCGGGGCTGAAGGTCGCCGAGAGGTTGTCGCCGCCGCTCTCGACGAACACCAGGTCGAGCCCGGGGAAGCGCTGTTCCAGATCGTCCACCGCGGCGAGGTTCATCGATGCATCCTCCCGGATCGCGGTGTGCGGACAACCACCCGTCTCCACGCCGACGATGCGCCCGGGATCCAGCGCCTGGCGCCGGATCAGAAACTCCGCGTCCTCACGCGTGTAGATGTCATTGGTCACCACCGCCAGCTGGTAACGCTCGCGCAGGCGGTGGCACAGGGCCTCCACCAGCGCCGTCTTGCCCGAGCCCACCGGGCCGCCGATTCCCACCCTGAGCGCCTGTGACTTCACCCGTTCACCCCGCGAATCAACTCCGGAACATCCGGCTGTACTGCGTCTCGTGGAGGACCGAGGCCAGGTTCACTCCGGGCAACCCGCCCCCCATCCCGGCATCGTCCACGGCCGCGGCTCGTTCCGCCACCGTACCGATGGTGTCCGCAAGCTCCGCCAGCATGCGCTGTCCCTGCGTCTGGCCCAGCGGCACGAGCTTCACCGCGGCCGCAACCTGGTTTTCACACCAGGCCCAGAGGTAACCCTCCATGGCTTCGTCCAGCGGGATATCCCAGCAGTGGACGGCCAGTGCGAAGGCCGTTGCCCAGCAACCGTCGTCGCGGGCCGCCCAGGCCGACGCTTCGGCGACGCCGAGGTCCGCGAGCAGGCGCGCGAGGGCACGACCCTGCCCCAGATCCTCCATGCGCAGCTCGGAAGTTTCGCGGCTCGCCCGCAACCAGCCGTTCCAGCGCTCGAGGGCCGCCGGATCGGCATCGGCCCAGGCGGCGTGCAGCCGGGCCAGCGCGGGCAGATCGACCCGGCCGTGGACCTCCAGCAACTGGGCCTCGATCCAGTCGCGAACCTGCGCTGGTGTCCGCAGCCAACCGGCGTCGACCGCGTACTCGAGGCCGGTGGAATAACTGTATGCGCCCACGGGCAGGGTGGGACTGATCAGCTGCCAGAGGCGGCGCCGCGACCCACCGGCCGCGGACGATTGCCGCAGGATGCGGGCAGCCCCGGCGTCAGTGCCCATGCTCGTGTCCGTGTCCGTGTCCGTGTCCGTCCTGATGGTGTGCGTGCTCATGCCCCGCATAGGCGCCGGACTCCGGCTCGAACGGCGCATGGGCAAAGCGGACGCTCAGGCCGAGGCCCTGGACCATCGCGTCGAGCACGTGATCGTGCAGGTATCGCAGCCACCCGGATCCGAGTTCCAGCGGCACGTGCCGGTTGCCGAGATGGTACGACGCCCGCGTCAGCAGCAGCGAATCCGTCGAATGCGCCTCGCTCACGGGCTCATCGGCGGCCTCGACCCGAACGACGGTGCCGGCCTGCCCCGCGAGGAATTCCCCGCCGCGCAGCACCTGACCGCGCGGCAGGATCACCCCGACCGCGGTCCCGTCCGCCAGCTCGGCCCGGAAGCGGCTGCGCTGGCGGGTCGCGAAAGGCAGCCGCAGGACGGGTACGGACCGGTCATCCAGCGGAGGGGTACAGCGTCTGTCCAGTGTCAGCATCGCGGCTCAGAACAGGAAGTAGCGCTGCGCCATGGGAACCTCGGCAGCGGGCTCGCAGGTCAGCAGTTCCCCGTCGGCACGGACCTGGTACGTCTCGGGATCCACCTCCATCCGCGGCATCCAGTCGTTCAGGACCATGTGCTGCTTGCGCACCGAGCGGCAGCCCTTCACCGCCACCGCCCGGTGGCTGAGGCTCAGCCGGCCCGCGACGCCCGCGGCGATCGCCGCCG
>SKQM01000199.1 GCA_007119005.1 Thioalkalivibrio sp. | reverse complement strand
CCATCGGGCTGTGCTCCTGCTCCTGGTTTCGCTGGGCGTTAACGAACCCCTGATCGACCCCTTCCCCTGTGGGAGGCGAGCCCCCTCGGCGATCCTGGTGAACCCGCGCCATCGGGCTGGCCTCGTGCTGGCGGGTTCACTGGGCGTTAACGAACCCCTGATCGACCCCTTCCCCTGTGGGAGGCGAGCCCCCTCGGCGACCCCGCTGGATCCGCCCCATGGCCTGTCCGAACCCCATACCTCGAAAATAGCCCTCGGAACCTAAGGGTCCCACAAGTTCGATGTTTCACGTGAAACATTCCGCCGGACCCTGACCCCGACATGGGTCCAGCTCCCGCCGACCGCCGCCACCCCCTTTCCGCTATACTGGGCGCTTCGCGATCGAGTACCGGAAGTCCATGTCAAGCACTGATCCCGCCGTATTGCCAAACACCTACGATTCCACCCAGATCAAGGTCCTAAAGGGACTCGACGCGGTGCGCAAGCGCCCGGGGATGTACATCGGTGATACCGATGACGGCACCGGACTGCACCATATGGTCTTCGAGGTTGTCGACAACTCGATCGACGAATCGCTCGCCGGATACTGCACGGCGATCGACGTGACGATCCACGAGGACAACGCCGTCAGCGTCTCCGACAATGGACGCGGGATTCCGGTGGACATCCACCTCGAGGAAGGCCGCTCCGCCGCCGAGGTCATCATGACCGTGCTCCACGCCGGCGGAAAGTTCGACAACAGTTCCTACAAGGTGTCCGGAGGCCTCCACGGCGTCGGCGTATCCGTGGTGAACGCGTTGTCCGAAGAGTTGCGACTCGAGATCTTCCGCGGCGGCAAGCGGTATCACCAGATCTATCGCCACGGTGTCCCCGAGGCACCGCTCGCGGAGGTCGGGGACACCGATCGCACTGGGACCACGGTGTGGTTCCGACCGAGTTCTGCGACTTTCACCAATATCGAGTTCCACTACGAGATTCTCGCAAAGCGCCTGCGTGAACTCTCGTTTCTGAACTCCGGGGTGCGGATACGGCTGCGCGATCAGCGCGATAACCGCGAGGAAGTCTTCCGATTCGAGGGCGGCATCCAGGCCTTTGTTGCCCATCTGAACCAGAAGAAGACCGCGCTGCACCCGACGGTGATCTACGCGAACCAGGCCCGCGGTGACTACTCGGTTGAAGTGGCACTGCAGTGGAACGATTCCTATCAGGAAAACCTGTTCTGCTACACCAACAACATCCCCCAGCGCGACGGTGGCACCCATCTCGCCGGTTTCCGCGCGGCGCTGACCCGCACGATGAACCAATACCTCGAGCGCGAGGGTCTGCTGAAGCGGGCGAAGATCAACACCTCGGGCGACGATATGCGCGAAGGTCTGACAGCCGTCCTGTCGGTGAAAATTCCGGACCCCAAGTTCTCGTCCCAAACCAAGGACAAACTCGTCTCGTCGGAGGTGAAGCCGATCGTCGAAAACGTGCTCGCCGAGGTGCTGAGCGACTTCCTGCTGGAGCATCCGGGCGAAGCCAAGGCCATCACCGGCAAGGTCATCGAAGCCGCGCGCGCCCGCGAGGCCGCCCGGCGGGCCCGCGAGGTCACGCGCCGCAAAGGGGCGCTGGACATCGCCGGCCTTCCCGGGAAGCTCGCGGACTGTCAGGAAAAGGATCCGGCGAAGTCGGAACTCTTCCTGGTCGAGGGCGACTCGGCCGGCGGGTCCGCGAAGCAGGGCCGCGACCGCCACTTTCAGGCGATCCTGCCACTGAAGGGCAAGATCCTGAACGTCGAGCGCGCCCGTTTCGACCGCATGCTCGGCTCCGCCGAAGTGGGAACGCTAATCACCGCGCTCGGCTGCGGCATTGGCAAGGATGACTACAATATCGACCGGCTGCGCTACCACCGCATCATCATCATGACCGACGCGGACGTGGACGGATCACACATCCGCACCCTGCTGCTGACCTTCTTCTTCCGGCAGATGCGCGAACTGATCGAGAACGGCTACGTCTACATCGCGCAGCCGCCGCTGTATAAGATCAAGCGCGGCAAGCGCGAACAGTACGTCCGCGACGAGGCCGAGATGCAGGAGATCAACCTGTCGCTTGCACTCGACGGCGCCGCGCTGCACGTGTCACCCGAAGCGCCCCCGATTTCGGCCGAGGCCTTCGAGAAGCTGGTGATGGACTACCAGAAGGCCCGCCGAGCTCTGGATCGGCTTGCGCGGATGTACGACGACCGGATCCTTCGAGCGATGTTCGAAGCGGACCCGATGCCCGAGCCGCGCAGCGTGCGCAATCCCGAGGTGCAGGCCTGGTTCGGGCGCCTGCTCGACCAGCTGTCCAGCGACCGGGCCGGTGCGACGCGCTACAGTCTCGGCCCGCTGAGCGAGGTCGAAGGCGTCGCCCAGCTGAGCCTCGACCGCATCGAGCACGGGGCACCGTTCTCGCAGTTGATGAACGACGAGATCCTTGACTCCCGGGACTTCCGTGCACTCCTGAAGCTGAGCGCGACCATTAGCGGTCTGCTGGAGCCGGGCGCCTACATCCAGCGCGGTGAGCGCAGGCACGTGATCGAATCCTTTGCCGATGCGATGGCCTGGCTGCTGCAGGAAGGGCGCCGCGGACTGGCGGTGCAGCGCTACAAGGGTCTCGGCGAGATGAACCCTGACCAGCTCTGGGAGACCACGATGAACCCCGAGACGCGGCGCCTTCTTCAGGTCCGCATCGAGGATGCCGTGCACGCGGACGAAATTTTCACCACGCTGATGGGTGATCAGGTCGAGCCGCGCCGGGAGTTCATCGAGGCGCGGGCGCTGAGCGCCGAGAACGTGGACGTCTGACCCGTGACCCGGCCGCAGGGCCCGAAGCGTCGGCCAGCCCGCGGGCGCTCGACCGATACCCCGCACAACCACTGACTGCCGAAGCACGGAGACGCAGCCACCATGGGCCTTGGAACCGTTGTCGTTCTGGTGATCCTCCTTGCGGCGGCGTTGTACGGCGTCGTGATCTACAACGCGCTCGTCGCGGTGAAGCACGCGGTCGCGCAATCCTGGGCCAACATCGACGTGTTGCTGAAGCAGCGCAACGACGAGTTGCCCAAGCTCGTTGCCGTCGCCCGTGAATACATGACCTACGAACAACAGACCCTGGATCGCGTGACACAGGCACGCAGCCGCGCCGAGGCCGCGCAGCGAAGCGGCGACATGGCCGCGCTCGGTGCCGCAGAAGGCGAACTGCGCCTCGGTCTCGGCCACTTCTTCGCGGTCGCCGAGGCGTATCCCGAGCTCCGCGCGAACGAGGTCTTCAACCAGCTCGCCCGTCGCATCTCCGGTCTCGAGTCCGCGATCGCGGATCGACGCGAGTTCTACAACGCGGCGGTGAACCGTAACAACGTCCGCATCGAGCAGTTCCCGGACATCCTCGTCGCCCGCGCCCTCGGGTTCCGGCCCTTCGACCTCCTCGAATTCGACGCGACGGAGCTGCAGGACGTCGACGTCGGAGCCCTGTTCCGTTCCTGATTCACCGGAAAGAACAGCCACGGATTGGGCACGGATCTCACCGACAATGAGACGCATTCATACTGAACTGATGGGCCTTCCCCGCTTCCCGTCGCACTCCATACGTCACCTGCGCTTCCAGGCTCCGGGAGACTTTTGGACATGAGCGCTAGCGCGGAGACTTCGGTGCTGGCGGAGTGGGAGCGCTGGTTCGTATTGGCCGATGGCGGCGAGTTCGCGCTGCTCGCGGGCGGCCTGCTGGTCCTCAGTGCCGGCGGTCTCTACGGATTTTTGCGCTACAGCCGCCTGCTGCGCCTGATCGCCGATACCCCAACAGCGCGTATCCGCTCGGCGCCGCAGGGGCTGGTGCAGCTCGAGGGCACTGGCGACTGGCTGCCCGGACCGCAGATCGTCGCGCCGCTCTCGGGTCTGCCCTGCGTCTGGTACCGCTACCGGATCGAGGAGAGCAGCGGAACGCTCGGCCGGAACCGGCGCCGCGTGGTCGTGGCTCAGGGCCGTTCCGACGACCTGTTTCTGCTCAGCGACGGCACCGGGCAATGCGTGGTCGATCCCGACGGGGCCACGGTGATCCAGCCCGAGCGCGACGTCTGGTACAGCGCATCCCGCGCCCTGAACAGCGGGCCCCGTGGTGGCTCGCGCTGGGGAGGACGCTATCGCCACACCGAGGAACGTCTGCCCGCGCAGCAGCCGCTGCTGGTGGTCGGCGAATTCGCGACGCGCCGCCACGACGGCCTGGATCGCAACGAGCGGATGCGGGACCTGCTCGGCCGCTGGAAGAATGACCCGACGATCATCGCCCGCTACGATTCCAGCGGCGACGGCCGCCTCTCCGTGCAGGACTGGGAGAAGGTCCGCGCCGCTGCGCGTGAGGAGGTCGAGCGCGAGATGGCCCGCGAGGAGACTCCGGACGCGGTCCACCTGCTGCGGCGAGGCGAGCGTGGCACCCAGCGTATTCTCCTGCTGTCTACCCTTGATGAATCCCAGCTTCT
>SKQM01000059.1 GCA_007119005.1 Thioalkalivibrio sp. | reverse complement strand
GGGTGCCCGTCAAGGGACGCGCCTGTGGGTGAGCCAGCCCTCTGGCCGATGGTTTTCAATTCCCCGAGGCCGAAGGTCGCCGAGAGGGCTCGCCTCCCACAAGGGTGCGGCCCCGCCCCGTAGGAGGCCAGCCCCCTGGGCGACGGTTTTGAATGCCCCGAGGCCGCAGCTAACCACTCGAGGGACTTGCGATGCGCATCCTGACCGCCCTCGGCATTGTCGCACTGCTGCTGGCGGGTCTTTACTACTGGAATCGGGATTCTGTGGATCCGGTGCCGGCAGCGCTGTTGTCGCCGACCTCCCTGCTCGGCGCCGCCGAAGCGTTTGACGATCCGCCCACGCACTGGGAATACCGTTTCCCCGCAGACCATGGCGGTCATCCCGAGCAGTTCGGGGAATATTGGTGGCTCGCTGGAAAGCTGCGCGATGACGCCGGCCGCACGCGCGGCTTCCAACTCGCGATCTACCGGCTCGCACTGTCGCCTGAACGGCCGGCCACCGACTCCCACTGGAGCACGCGCGACCTGTACCGTGGGCAGATCATCCTCGAGCCGGCTCCATCGGGCCGCGTCCACGCGGAGGAGCGCTTCGGCCGCGATGCCATCGACCTGAGCGGGTCCGACGAATCCGGCACGTGGATCGAGGACTGGTCGATCGCTCATGACCGGGACTGCGGCTGCTTCCGACTGAACGCATCGTCCACGGATACGCGCCTCGATCTGACGCTGTATCCCGCGACCCCGACACCGGTACCGATTCGGGGCATACCGGGTCTTGACCAGCTGGAACCCGGCAGCCACGGCTACTGGTGGCCGGGCCTGAAGGTGAGCGGTGAAGTCGAATATCAGGGCCAGCCCACTTCGGTCACCGGCGACGCCCTGCTGGAGCACGTATGGGGACGACGCTTACCCGTCGCGCAAGGACAGCTCACGGTGAACCGCCTTTGGCTCTCGCTTGAGGACGGCAGCTCCCTGCGTTGCCTGCAGCTGCGCCGGCGAGGCGCCGGCGGCGTTCCGCTCGGGGACTGCCTGATGCTTGCTCCGGACGCAGACCCGGTGCGCATCGCCAGCGCCGCTCTCGCGCCCGTGGACCCTCGCGATGGGGCCTATCCGCTGCACTGGCGTCTGGCATCGGCGGAGCACCGGATCGCTCTCGACATCCGCGCCCCACGGGGACGGGCGGCCTCCGACTTCCGCTTGCCTCTCTGGAGCGGGTTGATGCAGTCTGGCGGAACCCTGAGCGGACAACCGGTCGAGGGTTGGGGCTGGCTGGAAGTCAGCGGTTATTGAGGTGGCGTGATGATCCGTTTCCCGAGCACTGCCCTCCTGTTGGGACTCGCCGGCCTCGTGGTGGCTGCCTGCGGAGAGGCACCCCCGCCAACCACCGTTGCGGACCGGTTCACGATCGCGGAGCCCGGCCCGATTCCTGTCACGGCGCAGCAGCCGGGCGACCCGGCCGCCGGGTATCGAACCCTGTTGAATCGTGGCTACGTGAGCTGCGGAATCCCCTATGCCGCCTTCCGTTCCAGCGACATCTTTCCGGCCGGGGAACACCGGCTCAGCGGGCGCGAGGGACGCAACGCCGAGCTCCCCTACATGTTCAATTCGACCGTCAATCCTGACGGCGTCGAACTCGTGGTCAGCAACTGCCTGACCTGTCACGCATCGGAATTCGGAGGCGAACTGGTGATCGGCCTCGGCAACCCGTTCCTCGATTTCACGGGCGACCCTGCGGTGACTGCGGAACTGCTGGGCGCCTTCGTCGAGGACGGGGCACCGGCTGCCGCCTGGGCCAAGTGGGCAGACCGGATCGCGGCAATCGCGCCTTACATGGTCACCGACACGGTGGGCGTGAATCCCGCACCCAACCTGACGCTGGCGCTGATCGCCCACCGCAACGCCGAGACCCTCGCCTGGTATGCGGAGCCGCGACTCGAGCCGCCGCCGCGCGAGCCGCTGCCAACCAAGGTGCCGCCGTGGTGGCGCATGCAGCACAAGGCCGCGATGTTCTACAACGGCAGTGGCCGCGGCGACCACGTGCGCTACATGATGATGAAGTCGCTGGTCTGCACCGACGACATCGACGAGGCGGCGGAGATCGCCGACTGGTTCAAGGATGTCCGCGCCTACATCGCAAGCCTGGAGCCGCCCGCCTACCCCTACCCGGTGGACGCAGACCTGGCCAAAGAGGGGGAACCGGTCTTCGCCCGGACCTGTGCCGGCTGCCACGGCACCCACGGTGCCGAACGCAGCTATCCGAATCTGCTCGTCGACCTCGAGACCGTCGGCACCGATCCCGCCTACGCGCGGCAGGCAGTGGAATCGGAGCGTTTCGTACGCTGGTTCAACCGCTCCTTCTACGGACAGGGGGCCGAGGCCATGCCCGCACTGGGCTACGTGGCGCCTCCGCTCGAAGCTGTCTGGGCGACCGCGCCGTACCTGCACAATGGCTCGGTCCCGAGCCTCGCGGCATTGCTCGACAGCACGCAGCGCCCGACCTACTGGCAGCTGCGCACGGACCCTCGCGAATACGATCCCGATACCCTGGGCTGGCGTTTCGATGTGCTGGAATCCGGCAAGGAAGCAGCCGAAAGCCCCGAACTCGCGAAGCGGGTCTACGACACCACGCGACACGGTTACGGCAACCAGGGGCACCGGTTTGGTGATGCACTCAGCGAGCAGGAGCGGCGTGCGCTGCTCGAATACCTGAAGACCCTGTAACAATCCGAAAAAACAGATCGGCCAGAGGCTGGCCTCCCACAGCGACGCCCCCGGCCCAAGCCCTCGTGGGAGGCGAGCCCTCTCGGCGACCCGGCGCCCGGGAAAACCCTATCGGCCAGAGGCTGGCCTCCCACAGCGGCGCACCCGGCCCAAGCCCTTGTGGGAGGCGAGCCCTCTCGGCGACCCGGCGCCCGGGAAAACCCTATCGGCCAGAGGCTGACCTCCCACAGCGAAGCACCCAGCCCGAGCCCTCGTGGGAGGCGAGCCCTCTCGGCGACCCAGCGCCCGGGAAAACCCGATCGGCCAGAGGCTGGCCTCCTACGGGTGCGAGACGCTTCAGGCCTCTACCCGCAGCGCGGGCACCAGCGGCATGCGCGCGAGCCGCCAGGCCGGGTAGATCGACGCGAGCAGTGCCGCACCGAGGCCGAGGGCGAGGTTTTCCGCCAGCGGAAGCCCCGGCAACAGCACGTCCATGCGCCAGCCGAAGGCCTCGCGGTTGATCACCTCGATCAGCACCCAGCCCATGCCGAGCCCCAGCGGTATCGCCGCCACCGCGGCGAACAGGCCGAGCACGGCCCCCTGCAGGAAGACCAGGCGCACCACGCCGTCGGGCAGAAGCCCGGTGCTGCGCAGCACCGCATATTCGCGCGACCGCTCCATCTGCAGCGCGACCAGCGCGCTGAGGATCGCCACGAAGGCCACCACCAGCGTGATCACCCGCAGCAGGTGGGTGATCGCGAAGGTGCGGTCGAAAATCGCCATCGACTCGGTCTCGATCGCGTCGGGGCGGGTGATCATCGCGGGCTGCGCTTGTTCGGCCAGCCACGCGTCCAGGCGTGCCTCGAGCCTTTCGATCGGCACACCGGAAGCCGTGCGCAGGCCCATGGAAACAAACCGGTGCGGCGTGCCGCGGTAAAAGCGATCGGCACGGATCAGTACCGTCCCGCCGGGGTTGCTGTAGTCACGGTAGATTCCGGCCACCTGGAACGAGCGGCGCCCCGTGGGCGTGCCGATCTCGAGGCGGTCGCCGATGCCGAGTTCCTTGTGCGCGGCGAATCCTTCAGTGATCAGCACCGCATCCTCGCCGCGCAGCCGCGCGTCCAGTCCCTCGGGGCTGCCACGGACCAGCGGCAGGTGATCCAGCCAGTCCGCGTGCGGGTCGATCAGGAAAAGCTGGATCATGCCGAGGTCGGACACCGCGTCCAGCGTGGCACCGGTGCTGATCGAGGACACCTCCGGCCAGTCCGCCAGGATCCGGGTCCAGTCCCCCGGCAGCCGCGTCCCGCCACGGGCGGAGGCGGGGCTGGCCGACACCACGTAGATGTCCGAGGTCAGCGTCTGTCCCAGCCAATCGGAGACGCTCACGCGAAAACTCCCGACCAGCACGCTGACCCCGATCGCGGCCGCCAGCGCGAGGGTCAACGCGACGACCGCCGGCCCGCTGCGCGACAATCCGCGCTCCAGGCTTCTGACAGCGAGGCGCGGGAGCGGCGAGGACAGCCGCTCGGATACCGCTGCGCCGAGCCAGCGCAACCCGATCGCGAGGAACCACGGCAGCAGCAGCAGAAAACCGGTGATCATCAGGAACAGCGCCACGAAGCCGCCGACCAGCGCACCGAGTCCCAGCGCGGCCACCGCGGCACCGACCAGCAGGGCCGCGATACCCGCGATCAGCAGGAAACCGGCGAGCCTGCGGCCGCGCCGTTCCAGTGTGGCCCGCCCGGAGCCGCCGACGCCCCGTTCCTGGGCCGCTTCCCAGGCTGGCGCCAGTGCCGACACCAGCGACAGACCC
>SKQM01000069.1 GCA_007119005.1 Thioalkalivibrio sp. | reverse complement strand
TCAGCGCATCCGGGGCACCGCATCCAGAAGTCTGCGCGTGTAGTCATGGGCCGGCGCGGAAAACAGCTCCGCTGCCGACCGATGCTCGACCACCCTGCCGAAATACATCACCGCGACCTGGTCACAGAGGTGCTCGACCACGGCGAGATCGTGGCTGATGAACAGGTAGGTCAGGCCGAGCTCCACCTGGAGGCGCTTCAGCAATTGCAGGACCTGGGCCTGGATCGATACGTCGAGCGCGGAAACCGGTTCGTCCAACACCAGGATGTCCGGCTGACTGGCGATTGCGCGGGCGATCACCACCCGCTGGGCCTGGCCGCCGGACAGTTCGTGCGGGTAGCGTTCGGCGAATTCCGGACGCAGACCGACCTGGTCGAGCAGCTCGGCGATGCGCCGGCGACGCTCCGATCGGCGCATGCTCGTCAGGACCTCCAGCGGACCGTCCAGGGAACGGAACACGGTCTTGCGCGGATTCAGCGCGGCGTTGGGATCCTGAAACACCAACTGCACCCTAGCGTGGAACGCCCGACGGGCCTGGCGGCTCTGACCCAGAATCGACTGACCGTCAAGCAGGATGTCGCCGCCGGTCGGTTCCAGCAGCCCGACCAGCATCCGTGCCAGCGTGGACTTGCCGCAGCCGCTCTCGCCGACCACACCCAGGGTCTGCCCGTGCTCGAGGCCCAGGCTGACCTGGTCGACCGCGGCCACCTGCTCCCGGCGCCACAGCCCCACGCGCCGTCCAGGGTAGTGACGGCTAAGATCGCGCGCCTCTAGCAGATAGCCGCTCATCCGGTACCTCCGAGGCTGTGGATGCAGCGGACCCAGTGCCCTGGCGCCGCCTCGGTCAACGGAATCTGGCCAGCACGGCAGTCCTCCGTGGCGCGGTCGCAGCGTGGAGCAAAGGCACAGCCCGGCGGCAGGTCGTCCACCGCAGGCGGAAGGCCCGGGATCGCGTCGATCTGCCGCTCCGGTTGCCCGAGTACTGGCACGCAGGCGAGCAGGCGGGCGGTGTACGGGTGCCGCGGCCCGGCAAAGACCGCGTCGGCGGGGCCCGCCTCGACGATGCGTCCGGCGTACATGACCTGGACCTGCCGGCAAAGCTGTGCAATCACCGCGAAATCGTGGCTGATGAAGATCAGTGCCGCCTGACGGCGCTGGCGCAGACGGTCGATCAACTCCAGCACCTGGGCCTGTGTGGTCACGTCCAGCGCCGTGGTCGGTTCGTCGGCAATCAGAATGTCCGGATCGTTGGCCAGGGCTGTCGCAATGACCACGCGCTGACGCTGGCCGCCCGAGAGCTCGTGCGGCCACGCCTTCATACGCTCGGCCGCGTCCGGAATCCGGACTTCCTCGAGCAGCGCGAGCGCCCGTTTTCGGGCCGCGGACCAGCCGCAGGACTGGTGCCGGTGGACCGCCTCGGCGACCTGATCGCCGACGCGCATCAGCGGGTTCAGAGTGGTCTGCGGATCCTGGAAGATGTAGGCGATGCGGTGGCCCCGGATCGCCTGCAGGGTTCGCAGGTCGAGGCCGACCAGGTCACGCGCCGTACCATCGGACTCCCGGAACAGGATCTGGCCGCCGACGATGTTCCCGGGCGGCGTCGCGACCAGCCCGAGCAGGGACAGTGCCGTGACCGACTTGCCGCAGCCGGATTCACCGACGATCCCGAGCGAAGCCCCGGGAGCGAGATCGAAGCTGACGTCGTCGACCGCGCGCAGCGTGCGCGGACCCGCCTGGAAATGGGTCCGCAGTTGCCGCACCGCGAGCGGAGGGTTTTCGCAGCGGTGGGCGATCGCGGCCTCACCGCCGGCGGCACGACGAGCGTCTTCCGGCAGCGCCGCGGTGGCCGCCAGCGGCCGGCTCAGCCCCCCGGCGCGCAGTCGCGGATCGAGCAGGTCGCGCAGGCCGTCGCCAAGGAGGTTGATGCCAATGACCAGGATCAGGATGGTCAGTCCGGGCAGGAAGGCGACGTGCGGCGCGGTGAGCAGCAGCCGGCGGCCATCGCCCAGCATCGAGCCGAGATCGGCCTGCGGCGGCTGCGCACCGAGCCCGAGGAAGCTGAGCCCGGCCGTCTCCAGGATCATCCAGCCCAGCGTCGTGGACATGGTGATGATGATCACCGGAAGCACGTTCGGCAGCAGCTCGGAGAAGACGATCCGCGCGTGCGAGTAGCCCGACTTGCGCGCCGCCTCGATGAAGTCGCGTTCGATCAGGCTCAGCGTGCTGCCACGCACTGCGCGGGCAAAGAACGGGATGTTGACGATCGCGATCGCGAACAGGGCGTTGAGGAGGCCGGGTCCGAGTACCGCGACGATCGCCAGCGCCAGCAGCAGGTACGGAAAGGCCATCACCACGTCGATCGAGCGCATCAGGGTCATGTCGGTCCAGCGCCCGAAATAGGCCGCTGCAAGCCCGATCAGGGAACCGAGCACGGCGGCGGTCAGCGTGGCGACGATGCCGACCGCGAGGCTGACGCGCAGCCCCCAGATCAGCCGCGACAGCAGGTCGCGGCCGAGCTGATCGGTTCCCAGCCAGTGCGCGGGGTCGGTGAACGGCCGGAGCAGCCGGTTCGCCGGATCGGTGATGTTCGGGTCGGCCAGCGGCAAAAGCGGCGCCAACAGGGCCAGCAGGCCCAGGGTCGCGAAAAGGCCCAGGCCGAGCACCGCCAGCCGGTTGCGTGCGAAACGCCGCCACGCCTCCAGCCACAGCCCGATCTGCCGGCCGGCAAGGCTCAAGCGGCACCCCGAATGCGCGGATCCAGCGCGACCTGCACGAGATCCGTGAGCAGGTTGATCAGCACGTAGGTGGCCGCGACCAGCAGCACCCCGCCCTGCACCAGCAGAATGTCGCGGGTGGCGATCGCGTCAACCAGCATGCGGCCGATTCCCGGCCACTGGAACACGGTTTCGATGTACACCGCGCCGCCGAAAACGAACCCCGCCTGGATGCCGATGATCGGGACCACGTTCACCACCGCGTTGCGAAACGCGTGGCGCAGGATCACCCGGCGTTCGCCAAGGCCCTTCGCCCGGGCGGTGCGGACGTAATCCTGGCGCAGGACCTCGAGCATGTTGGCCCGGGTCAGCCGGGCCAGGACCGCGGTGGCGACCACGGCCAGCGTGATCGCGGGCAGGGCCAGATGGTGCAGCAGGTCGAGCCAGTCCTCGTCGCCGAACAGAGAGTACATGCCGCCGCTGGGGAACCAGCCCAGCCCAACCGAAAACCACGAAATCAGCAGCAGTCCGAGGAAGAACGACGGCGTCGAGATCCCGACCAGAACCAGCAGGGTGATCGCCTGGTCCTGCCATCCGTACTGGCGCACGGCGGCAACGACCCCGGCCAGCACCCCAAAGAATGCGCACAGGATCAACGCCGTACCCGCCAGCAGCAACGTCGGGAAGAACCGCTCGAGAACCTCGTCGAAGACCGGCCGACTCAGGGAGTACGACCAGCCGAAGTCGCCCTGCAAGACCCCCTGAACCCAGAGCCCGTACTGGACCACCAGTGGCTGGTCGAGGCCGAGCTGGCTGCGCAGCTGGGCGACGTTCTCGGCGGTCGCGTACGCGCCCAGGATCGCGCTGGCCGGATCGCCCGGGATCAGCGAGATCATCAGGAACACCAGCACGGAAATGCCGAAGACGACCGGCACCACCATCGCCAGCCGCCGTAGCAGGTAAACCCACATCGGAACGCGGCCGCGCGGTCGTCAGCGCTTGCTAACGCCGCGCAGATCGAGCAGAAAGCTCGGCTGCAGACGGAAATCGTGAACGCGTGCGGTGCTCACGGCGTTCTGCTTCCAGCTCGCGATGAATGCCCAGGGGGCGTCCTCGTGGACGATCGCCTGCATCTGCCGGTACAGCGCGGCGCGCTCCTCCAGGTCGGTACTGACGCGAGCCTGTTCGAGCAGGGCATCGACCTCGGGGTTGCTGTAGTAACCGGAATTGAAGCCGTCGCGTTCGGGCCAGGCGTCGGTGCGCAGCGCCAGGAACGGCAGCGTGTCCGGGTCGTTTGTCATCCAGGCCATCTGCGCCATGTCGGCCTTGCCAGCCAGACCGGTGTTGACCCGTTCGAGAAAGCTGTTCCACTCGTAGGTCTCGATGCGCACGTCGATGCCGACTCGGGCGAGGTCGGCCTGGATCGCGGTCCCCATCGGGATGGGGTCGAGCATGCCCGAGCCGCCGTCGGTGACATAGAAGGTCACCCGGACCCCGTCGCCATACCCGGCCTCGGCGAGCAGCTCACGGGCGCGCTCGGGGTCGTGGGGATACGGAACCAGATCGTCGTTGTAGGCCCAGGCAAACGCGGCCGGCGTCGGCCCGGCAGCGATCGTTGCGGTGCCCTGCAGAACGTCCTCGACCAGCGCGCGCTTGTCGATCGCGTAGTTCACCGCCTGCCGGACGCGACGGTCCTGGAACGGCCCCTCGCGGGTGTTCAGGATCAGGAACCACAGGTGCGGCCCGGCCTGCTCGTACATTTGGAAGTCCGGCGAATCAGCGAACAGCGCGACATTGTCGGGCGGCACTTCGACCAT
>SKQM01000216.1 GCA_007119005.1 Thioalkalivibrio sp. | reverse complement strand
TAGGTCGCCGCAGTGCCGCCGGCGGGACCCACGCTCACGCGCTTGCCCTCAAGGTCGGCGACCGAATGGATGTTGGAACGGCGCAGTGCGATCCCATGCAGCGGGGTTTCGTACATCGGGAACAGCGCCCGCACGTCGCTGTGCGGCAGGCCGGGGGCCAGTTCGCTCCGGCCGGTCCAGGCCTCGTACATCGGGCCCATGGTCACCAGGCCGATGTCGTGTTCCTTCATCTGCACCAGCGTGGCGTTCTGTGTCGGGCCACCGGTGATCTCGCCGTTGGCACTGATTCCGAGCGACTCGCCGATGAAGCTGGCGAGGCCGTTGCCATAGACGAAGTAAACGCCGCCGACGCTTGCCGTGCCGACGGTCAGGGTGCGCGGCCAGTCGGAGCGATCCTGCGCCATGGCTCCGGACGCGGTCAGTGCGAGTGCGGTCGCCGCCACGGTCAGCCAGCGAGTCAGTCTGTGGTTCATAGTCGTCTTCTCCTCGTTCGGGGCGTGCTCGTGGCTCGACCCATTCTGCTTATTTTTACGGGGTCGGGTGGTCCCGTCCCGCCAGTTCCCGGCCGACTGGCTGCGCCGGCAAACCGCCCCGGGGATTGGCCCGGCGGATTTCGGGGCGCAGCGTGGATCGTCCCGAAATCCTGCTGGGGCCTGAGGCGCCGAGGTTCACGAACGATGGCGCTCAGGCACGGCTTCCCACACTTATATCATCAGAATATCAGCGAAGTCTCGATTGGGGGATCGCGCCGCTCGGAAATTCGTGGTCCCGAAGGAGTGTTCAGCGATGGCTGCCGACCTTGCTTATGCAATGCCCGTCATTGTAGTCGTCGAAACGGCTGACTGCGCCGCGGATCCGGCGTCGGCGTTGCGGCTGACAGGTGACCGGGCGCGGGTTTTTCGACACACTGGGGTACCTGCCCAGTCCGAAATCCCGCAATGGACGCCCTGTACCCTCCGATCGAGCCGCACCGCCGCGGTTTCCTGGATGTTGATCACGGCCACCGCCTGTATTGGGAGCAGTGCGGCAGCCCCGATGGCTTGCCGACCCTGTTCCTGCACGGGGGGCCGGGCTCCGGCTGCGAGCCCTGGCACCGCCGCTTCTTCGATCCGGCCCGTTACCGCATCGTGCTGTTCGATCAGCGCGGGTCCGGCCGCTCCACCCCGCACGCCGGGCTGGAGGCCAACACCACCGCCGATCTGATCGCGGACATCGAGCGGCTGCGGGAGTTGCTCGGCATCGGGCGCTGGGTGGTGTTCGGTGGATCCTGGGGCTCCACGCTCGGGCTCGCCTACGCCGAGGCGCACCCGGAGCGGGTCATCGGGCTGGTGCTGCGCGGGATCTTCCTGTGCCGCCCGCGCGACATCCACTGGTTCTATCAGTCCGGTGCCGACCGCATCTTTCCCGAGGCCTGGTCGCGCTTTGTGGAGCCGATCCCGGAGGCCGAGCGCGACGATCTGGTGGCGGCCTACCACCGACGCCTGACCGGAACCGACCGCGAGCAGCGCGAGCGCGCGGCGCAGGCCTGGTCGATCTGGGAGGGCAGCACCTCCTGCCTGCGCCCGAATCGCAACGTGGTGGCGCACTTCGCCGATCCCTCGGTGGCGGTCAGCCTCGCCCGGATCGAGTGCCACTACTTCCGTCACGACAGCTTTCTCGAACCGGACCAGTTGCTGCGCGACGCGGGCAGGCTGGCGGGAATCCCCGGCTACATCGTGCACGGACGCTACGACGTCGTCTGCCCGGTGGAACAGGCGGTTGCGCTGCACCAGGCCTGGCCGCAGGCCGAGCTGCGCATCGTATCCGATGCCGGGCACTCGGCCGCCGAGCCGGGTATCGCGCGCGAACTGGTCGCCGCCACCGACGCGCTGGCCGGGCGACGGGTTTGAATTTCCCGAGGAACAAGGTCGCCGAGAGGGCTCGCCTCCCACAGGGGATGGTCATTTCGGTGAGTGCGTTGTGCGCCGAAGAGGTCTGCTGCGGAGGACGAACGGCATGATTGCACTGATCCAGCGGGTCTCCGAGGCCAGCGTGCAGATCGGTGGCGAAGTGGTCGGCGCGATCGGTCCCGGGATTCTCGCGCTGGTGGCGGTGGAGGCGCGCGACACGCCCGCCGCAGTGGACCGTACGCTCGAGCGCCTGCTGGGCTACCGCGTGTTTCCGGACGCCGAGGGGCGCATGAACCTCAGCCTGCGCGACACCGGCGGCGGCCTGCTGCTGGTGCCCCAGTTCACCCTGGCCGCCGACACACACAAGGGCATGCGGCCCAGTTTCAGCAGCGCGGCCCCGCCCGAACTCGGCACCGAGCTGTTCGAACTGCTGCTCGTCCGCGCCCGCGCCGCCCACCCGGCAGTGGCCGCAGGCCGCTTTGGCGCCGATATGCAGGTGGCGCTGGTCAACGACGGCCCCGTGACCTTCTGGCTGCAGACCCGCCCGCGCGTGGCCCACTGATGTCCCGCCTCAACGCCGATACGGGTCGGACTCTCCCGGTGGCGGAGGGCGGAAGCGCTTGTACGCCCAGTTGTACTGCTCCGGGCACTGCCGGACCAGTGCCTCGACCAGGCGGTTGATCTCTGCGGCGGCGATCTCCGGGTCGGGATCGGCGATCTCGGGGCCGGCCTCGAGTTCGTGGTAGCGGAATCCGCGGCCGTAGGGTAGACGCTCGGCGAAGGCGAAGAACACCCGATCGTCGCGGCCGCGCAGCATACGCGGCAGCAGGGTCATGGTCAGCGCCAGTCGGCCGAAGAATGGGGCGAAGACGCCGGTGGCGCGGCGCGGGCTCTGGTCGGGCAGCAGGCCGATCAATTCGCCCCGATCGCGCGCGGCCTGCAACTGCCGCAGACCCTCGCGGGAGGCCGGTGCGAGGCGCGCCCCGGTGGAGGCGCGCGCCTCGCGGATCCAGCGATCGATCTCGCGGATCCGCACGGGGCTGTAAAGGCTGGTCATCGGCCCGTAACTGGCCGCGTGCAGGCCCGCGAACTCCCAGGAGCCCAGGTGCGGGGCGACCAGGAACAGCGCCTGTCCCTCCGGCCGGGCACCGCCCGGGTCACAGAGCGCGGGGTATCCAGCGAGGCGGCGCAACCGCTCGGGTCCTGCGCGCCAGAGCCACGGCGCCTCGGTCAGGGCCTTGCCCATCTCCATCAGCGAGCGGCGCGCGACCCGGCGCCGCCAGCCGCAGGCCTGCTCCGGGAAGCAGAGATTCACATTGGTCCGGGCCACCCGGGCCATCCGGGTGCGCGTGACCCAGGCAAGCCAGCCCAGGGCCGCGCCCAACGCGTGGTTCACTGGCAATGGCAGCACTGCCAGCAAGCGCAGCGCGAAGCCCAGCAAGCCGTTACGCAGCCGGTCCACAGGCCCGGCGCGGGGACGCGAACTCCGGCTCACGGCGCCGCGTCCTCGTCCGGCACCTCGCCTTCGCGCATCAACGGTCCCAGGGTAGTGCGCAGATTACGGAACAGGCGCGGGTGTTGGGCCTCCTCGCGTGCGAGCAAAGCCTTCATGTGCTCGCGCTGGGTCGGTTTCGAGAAGCAGGCGGGGCAGCTGTCCGGGATCACGGGGAGTTCCGCCGCGGTAGCGAAGTCGCGGGTCTGGCGTTCGCGCACGTAGACCAGCGGCCGGATCACGCGCAAGTCCCCGGCGTCGATGCGGTAGTGGGCCTTCATCGTACGCAGCTGACCCCCGTGGAAGGCGCTCATCAGGAAACTCTCGGCGAGGTCGTCGAGGTGCTGCCCGAGCGCGATCACGTTGTAGCCCTGCGCACGCGCGGTGCGGTAGATCAGCCCGCGTTTCATCCGCGAGCAGAAGGCGCAGAACGAGTCCTTGCCCATGTGGCGTTCGGCCAGTTCCGCGATCGGTTCCGAAACGAAGAAGTACGGGATGCGGTGCGCCGCGAGGTAGTCCTGCAGGCGGGCGGGGTCGAAGCCCTCGATCTCGGGGTCGATGGTCACCGCACCGACCCTGAAATGCACCGGGGCCCGACGCGCGAGGTCGTGGAGCAGCCAGAGCAGAGTCAGCGAATCCTTGCCGCCGGAGAGGCCGACCAGGATGCGGTCGCCCGCGCGAATCATGTCGAAATCGGCGATCGCACGGCCGGCCAGGCGGCGGATCGATGTCGGGATCCGGGGTGTGTTCATCGTGCGGGAACATAACCGGAAAGGGGGGTTGTGGCCACCGCCCCCTCCCCAGCCCTGCCCCGCTCGCGGGCCCGAAGGGCGGAGGGCAGGATGCCTGGAGTACTGCGGCCGGGGGTGAGCGTCACCCTACGCTGCCGTAGTGCACGGCGGAGCCGAGCCAGCGGCGGATCAGGGTGTGGGTGCGCTGGCGGTCGGGGAGGACCTGCTGGGCGAGGTGGGTGGCGGTGTCCATCAGGTCCTGGTCGCGGCCCCAGTCGGCGACGCGGTAGGCGCGGTCCCCGGTCTGGCGGGTGCCGAGCATTTCGCCGGGGCCACGGATCTTCAGGTCGACCTCCGCGATCTCGAAGCCGTTGTCGGTGCGGCGCATGGCCTCCAGCCGCTCCTGCGCGATCTCGCCCAGGGGCGGCCGGTACAGCAGCACGCAGGCACTGGCGCG
>SKQM01000094.1 GCA_007119005.1 Thioalkalivibrio sp. | reverse complement strand
TCGTGGGCGAGCACGAGCAGTACCAGCGCAAACGCGGCATCGACACGGCGGTGGCCAGCATGCAGCGCAACGAGCTTCCGGTGCAGCTGGTCACCTATCCGGGAGTCGGCCGTGGCTTCGACTTCCGGGCACCCCCGGTGCGAACCTTCGCCGACGATCTCGCGACCCGCGATGCGATCATGCGCGCCACGTGGTTCATGAATGAGCAGCTTGGGGTCGATTGAGCAGCTTTTCGACGTACGGGAACGCCCTTCCGGCTCTCGGGGTCTATGGGTCATGCGTAACCGCGCACAGTGCACTCCGAATCCGCCTTCTGAACCTGTTGGCGAGGTTTGTGGAGTGGGCCTGCCCCCGGCCCTCACCCCCTGTCCCTCGCCCGCTTGCGGGGGAGGGTTGAAGAGGGGGATCTCCCCGACGCTGACCCTCCTCGCCGCCGCGCTGCTGGTCACCGGCTGCGCGACGATCCCCGAGGATCTGCAGCCGGTACCGGAGGTGCAACCAGGCGTGGCCGAGGTGCGTGGCGACCCGGAAGCCTTCGCGGGCCAGGCCGTGGTCTGGGGCGGGACGGTCGTCTCCGTGACCAACCTTGCCGAAGGCACCCGGTTCGAGATCGTCTCCCGGCCACTGGGGCGGGACCAGCGCCCGCTCGACGTCGATCGCAGCGATGGCCGCTTTCAGGCCTTCTTCGCCGGGTTCCTGGATCCCCAGGTCCACGCCCCGATGCGTGAAGTGACGGTCAGGGGGCGGGTCGTCGGTATCCAAGAGGGCAGCGTTGGCGCGTTTGCCTACCGCTTCCCGCTTGTCGAAGTCGATGCGCTGCACTTGTGGCCCGTGCCGCCGCCCCAGGTGATCTACCGCGACCCCTTCTGGGATCCATGGGGCCCCTGGGGGCCGCATTGGGGCCACCCCTGGCGTAGAGGGTGGTGATGCGAACGCCTCTCGGATGGCTGACGGCCCTGTTGCTGATACTGGGTCTTGCTGGCTGTGCCACGCCACCCCTGACTCCGGCACCGGGGCCGGAGGTGACTCCGCGAGCCGCCGTGCTGGATGCCCTGCCGACGGCCGAGCAGGTCTGGGGCGGTGTGATCGTGCGCGTGGAGAACCTGCCGGACCGGACCCGGCTCGAGGTGGTCAGTTATCCGCTGCGCAACCAGGAACCGCTGACGGGACGGATGACCGATGGCCGCTTCCTGCTGGAGGTCCCCGGGTTCCTGGACCCTGTGGATCACCGCACCGGCCGGCGCATCACCGCGCGGGGGCTGGTGGAGCGCACCGAAGCGGGAAGGATCGGCGAGGTGGACTACGTGTTCCCGGTGCTGGTGGCGAGCGAAGTGCACCTCTGGCCGGAGACTCCCGTCGGGCAGCGTGATACGGGACGGGTTCGCTTCGGGATCGGGATTGGGATTGGGCTTTAGGGAAACGCTGAGCAGTGTCCTTCGACAGGCTCAGGACGGACGGGTTGGCCTGCTGGGACTTGCTCAGCCGCCGCTGCCGAACAGGTGGCCGAAGATGCGGGCGCCGCCGATGTAGGTGCCCATCGCCGAGCCCAGTGTGGTCAGCAGAAACACCAGAAGTACCCGTGACACGCGGTTGCTCCACCAGCCGCGGGCGCTGGTGGTGTCGCTGCGCAGCCGCGCGAAATCGCCCACCTGAGGCTTGCGGAGATAGAGCTCGACCCCTGCGGCGACGAAGCCCACGCCAATGGTTGGGTTCAGCGAGGTCAGCGGTGCCGCGAGCGCGGCGGTGACGATCGTCACCGGATGGGCGAGGGCAATGATGCCTCCGACGGCTGCCAGGCCACCGTTGATCATGATCCAGTCCAGCACCATCTGCAGGCCGAGCTCGGTGTTGCGGGTGAATCCGATCACGAAGCCCGTCAGGATGATGCCGACCACCACCCAGGGGATGTACTTCGGCCAGCGCGCCTTGGGTGGGGACTTCTCCAGCTGGACGAGCACGTCCTCAGGCCGCTGGCGGTCAAGGGTCAGGTAGTTTTCGATGCCCTTCAGGTGCCCGGCGCCGACCACTGCGAGCACCCGCCGCGCGTCGCCATCGGCGAGCCGGCGCAGGTGCGCGGCCATATAGCGGTCGCGCTCGTCGATCAGCGGGAGGTAGAGTTCGCGCGACTGTTCGGCGAACTCGCTGAAAGTTGACTCGAGCATGTCGCCTTCCTTCAGCCGCTCGATTTCCTCCTCGGCGATCTTCTCGCGGCTCAGCACGCTGGCGAACAGGCCGCCGATCAGGCCCATGCGCTGCCACCACGGGACGGCCCGATAGGCGCGGCGCAGCGTCAGGCCGATGTCCCGGTCGATCAGCGCCAGCGGCAGCCCCCGGTCCAGCGCGCCGTGCATCGCCGCGCGCATCTCCGCGCCCGGCTCGATTCCGTACTGGTCGGCCAGTCGTTGCTGATAGGCCCCGAGCGCGAGGCTGGCCGCGATCATCGGTGCCTGTCCGCTGCGGATCACGCTGAACAGGTCCAGCTTGCTCATCGCCTCGGGGTCGAGCATCGCGCGCTGCCGGCTGTGACAGAGCTCGATCGCCACGGTATCGAACGCGTCGCTGGCCACCAGATCGGCCACGGTGCGCGCGCTGGCCGGAGACACGTGGGCCGTGCCCAGCAGGGTGAACTCGGTCTCGCCGATGCGGATTTTCCGATGCGGTTCCCGGGCGAGCAGTTGGTCGACGGTGTCGTTCATTTCCGTGGGGTGAGCATGCAAACAGCCCGCCATCCTAGCCGGAATGCGGCTAGGGAGCGAGCACGGTGTCGGTATTGCGGGATTCCGGCCGGCCCGTTCGCGTTCAGGATGCAGCCTCCAGCCAGTGCAGCCAGGCTGCCTGCAGCGCGGGGGTTCGCGCCGCAACGGCGGAGGGCTTGTGCAGGCTGCGGCGGACCACGGGTTCCCCGTCCAGGGTGCTCAGGGCGCCGCCGGCCTCGGTCAACATCAGGGTGCCCGCGGCGCTGTCCCACAACGCCTGGCCACCGTGAAGATAGAGATCGGCCCGTCCGGCCGCCAGCCACGCCCACTCCAATGCGCAGGCCCCGAGGTTGCGCTGCGATCGGAACGGCGTTTCCGACACCAGCGCCACCGCCAGCCGATGCGGCAGACGCTTGTAGTCGACCAGAGCCGTGCAGCGCGAGAGGTCTTCATGGTCCTGTTGCCACCCGGCCGGCGACTCGCCATTCAGCCGCAATCCTTCGCCGCGAGCAGCGCTGAACAGTTCGTCGCGTATCGGGTCGTAGGTGGCGCCGTATTCCACGCCGTCACCGTCGATCATTGCGAGCGAGATCGCGAAGAACGGCAACCCGCCAGCGAAATTGGTCGTGCCGTCCAGCGGATCGAGCAGCCAGCAGGGGCCGCTTCCCGCCAGTGCCGCCTGCTGCGCGTCGCTTGACTGTTCCTCGCTCAGCACCGGGGTTCCGGGAAACAGCTGTTCCAGTACGCCGCGCAGGCGCCGGTCCACCGCGTGGTCGGCGCTGGTCACCAGGCTGCCGTCGGCCTTTTCGGAGACCGAGAGCTGGCCCTGGAAGCGGGGGAGAAGTTCCTCGCGGCCGGCGCTGCGCAGCGCCTTGAGCAGGGTGTCGAAAGGGCGATCCGGCGTTGTCATCGGCTGGGTCCGTTGTGTGCGCCGCCGCCCGCGCGGCGGGCGGGGTTCGCGGGGTGAGCGCGGCAAGGTCCTGAGCGTATGATACCGGTTCATGACCGGACTCTTCGTGATCCTCGCCATCGTGTTGGTGGTCCTGTACTTCAACGACGCCTGGCGCAGCCTGGAGCGCGTACGCAACGTCGCGCGCGACGTCTGCACGCGCGCCGGAGTGCAGTTTCTCGACAGTAGCGTGATCCAGACCGGAATCCGGGTCGAACGGGGTGGCAGCGTCGGGCTGGCACTGGTGCGCACCTACCGATTCGAGTTCGCGACCGACGGCCACTCGAGGCACACGGGCGAGATCACGCTGCGCGGCCGCCGGGTGCGGGTGGTCAGCATGGACCTTCCGGAAGGCGGCCGGGTGCTGGACGCGTCTGCAGCTGCGCGGGACAGCGGGGAGTCACCGCCGTGACCCTGAACGAGCTGCGTTACGCGGTGGCGGTGGCCCGCGAGCGGCATTTCGGCCGTGCCGCGGACGCCTGCCACATCAGCCAGCCGTCGCTGTCGGTGGCGGTGCGCAAGCTCGAGGAAGAACTCGGCGTGACCCTGTTCGAGCGAGGTCACGGGGAGGTCACGCTGACACCGGCTGGGGAGGACCTGATCCGCCAGGCGCGCAGGGTTCTGGACGAGGTCGGGGTGCTGCGGGAGATGGCGACGCAGCAGCAGGATCAGTTGTCCGGTCCGCTGCGCCTCGGTGCGATTTACACGATCGCGCCCTATCTGCTGCCGGAGCTGATCCCGGTGCTGCACGAATACGCACCGGACATGCCGCTGGTGATCGAAGAGAACTTCACCGCGCGTCTGCGCGACCGGCTGAAGGAGGGCGAACTCGACGCGATCGTCGTGTCCCTGCCTTTCGAGGAACCTGGCGTGGTGACGTTACCGCTGTACGACGAGCCCTTCGTGGCCGTGCTGCCGGCCGCACACCCGCTGCG
>SKQM01000114.1 GCA_007119005.1 Thioalkalivibrio sp. | reverse complement strand
TTCCCACAGTACCACCGCGAGGTTGCTGGCGATCTCGCCGTCCTTCATCAGCTCGTAGGCCCGCTCGAGTTTGACCAGCGCCTCGTCGAGACGTCCCAGCCGGTACAGCACCCAGCCGTAGCTGTCGATGATCGCGGCGTCATCGGGCCGCTGCTCGTAGGCCCGGGTGATCAGGTCATAGGCCTCGTCGTAGCGTTCGGTCCGGTCGGCGAGGGTGTACCCAAGAGCATTCAGTGCCGAGACGTTTTCCGGATCCATCTCCAGGATGGCCCGGAAATCGGCCTCCGCCGCGGGGATATCTCCAGCCCGCTCGTGCACCAGGCCGCGCATGTACAGAAGCTGCTCCGAACCCGGGAACTGGATCAGCCCCTCGGCCAGTCGCCGCAACGCGATGTCGAGTTCGCCCATGTCCCGCAACGCGTTGGCCTCGGCCAGGTAAGCGCGCAGCGCGATCCCCTCGTCGGAGTCCTGCTGCAGCCGCTCGAACAGCGGCCGCGCGGCTGCGGGCCCCTCCAGTTCCGCCGTTACCCGCGCCAGCCTGAGCTGCGCGTCCTCGGCGTGCACACCCTCGTCCACGGCCTGGTAGGAGCGGCGGGCAGCGGCCAGATCACCCGCCTGCTCATGCAGACGCCCCAGATAGTAGTTGGCGTCATGGGTACGCTGACCACTCGCGAGCAGGGTTTCGAGGTATTCCTGGGCAAGCGCGAAACGTCCGGCCTCGAGGCTCAGCAATGCGGTCGTCAGCAGCAGATCCGCGTCGTCCGGCGCCAGGGCCAGCAGACGATCGAACTCCGGACGCACACGCTCGAAGTCGTCGACCTCGACCAGGGCCCGGGCATAGGCGAGGCGCACGTCGCGCCGTTCCGGGTGCGCCTCCACCGCCGCCGCCAGCGCGGCCAGCGCCGCATCGGGGTCCTCAAGCTCGGTGAGCGCACGGGCCAGCGTCATCCGCAGCTGCACGGCATCCGGGAAACGGTCGACACCGGCCCGGGAGACCGTACGCGCCAGATGCAGCTCCTCGAACCGCAGCGCGAGTTCCGCGTGCGCCTGCCAGGCACTGGGCTCGTGCGGATTGGCGTCGACCATCTGCTGGACGGTACGCAGGGCCGCCTCACGATCCTCCGACTGGGCCAGCAGCGATACCACGACCCGATAGCCGTCGGCGCTGCCGAGCTGCTCGACGACCCGCTGAAGCAGACCCGCTGCCTCGCGGTCCCGCCCGGTGGTCGTCATCAGCACCGCCGCGATCTGCATCGCCTCGATGCTGTCCGGATCCAGCTCCAGCCAGCGCTCGGCGGCGACCAGCGCCCGCGTGTGATTGCGGGCGAACAGCGCCAGTCGCGTCGCCCGCTCCGCCACCTGCCGGTCGGCGCTCAGACGGGCGGCGGCCAGGTAATAGGAGCTGGCCTGCTCGTAGTCACCCGACTGCGCGGCCATTTCGGCGGCCAGCAGGCTGAACAGCACCTTGGCCTCGGGGTCCTCCGCAGCCATCGGGCCGGGAATCGAGAGGATCGGCGCGACCTCGATATACTCGGAACCCGATGCGTTCAGCTTGGACTGCGCGCAGCCCGCGAACAGCAGCGCGGACAGGGCGACGGCGAGGAGTCGCGACATGACGGGTGGGTTCCACATGATTTCGGAGGCTTTGACGGTTGATGTGCGCAACGGGTTCCAACGACGAACGGATCTACCCACTGTATCGGAAGGCGCCAGGCAGTACACTATCCGGCTGTTGACCACATCTTAGCGCGAAAGAACCGCCTCCCAATGCTGTTCACCCTCGGAATCAATCACCGGACTGCGCCGGTCCAGGTCCGCGAGCGCCTCGCCGTGAACGAGGTCCAGCTCGGCGAGGCATTGGATTCGCTGCACAGCGGCGTAAGGATCCCCGAGGCGGCCATCCTTTCGACCTGCAACCGCACCGAGATCTATTTCCGTGAGAAGGACCACACCGGCGAGGAACGCGTGCTCGACTGGCTGGGTGGCTTCCACGGCATCGGGCGCGACGAACTCGAGACCTACCTGTACCGGCACCACGACAACGAGGCGGTACTGCACACCCTGCGCGTGGCCTGCGGGCTCGATTCCATGGTGCTGGGCGAGCCGCAGATCCTCGGCCAGATGAAGTCGGCCTACCAGCACGCGCATGCGGCAGGCACCCTGGGACTCTCGCTGGAGCGACTGTTTCAGCATGCGTTCGCCACCGCCAAGGACGTCCGGACCTCGACCGCGATCGGTGCCAGCGCGGTCTCCGTCGCGTTCGCGGCAGTGTCGCTCGCACGGCAGATCTTCGGAGACCTGAAGCCGCTGACCGCGCTGGTGATTGGTGCCGGCGAGACCATTGAACTGGCGCTGCGCCACCTGGTGGGTCACGGTATCGGGCACGTGATCGTCGCGAACCGGACCGTGGAGCGCGCACATACGCTGGGCGACCGCTTTGGGGGCGAACCGATCCCGCTGACCGCGCTTCCCGAGTACCTGCACCGCGCCGACATCGTGATCAGTTCCACGGCCGCCCCGCTGCCGATCCTGGGCAAGGGCGCCGTGGAGCGGGCCATTCGCAAGCGCCGCCACCGCCCGATGTTCATGGTCGATATCGCCGTGCCCCGGGACATCGAGCCGGAAGTCGCGGAGCTGGAAGACATCTACCTCTACACCGTCGATGACCTGCAGGAAGTGATCAGCGAAAACATGGCCTCGCGCCAGGCGGCGGCGGAGCAGGCGGAGCAGATCATCGCCGCCCGGGCGGACGAGTTCATGCGCTGGCTGCGTGCGCGGGACTCGGTGGAAAGCATCCGGCGTCTGCGCGACCAGGCAGAGACCATCCAGCAGGAAGCTCTCGTGCGCGCCGAAGCCCAGTTGCGTGCGGGCCGCCCGCCCGAGGACGTGGTCCGCCAGCTTGCCCACCTGCTGACCAACAAGCTGATGCACGGCCCGTGCAAGACCCTGAATACCGCGGCCCACGAAGGCGACGCCGACCTGTTCCGGGCCGCGCACCGGCTGTTCCTGCTGCCCGGGAGCGAGGAGGACGGGGATTCCCGGGACGGCTCGTGAAGGAGTCGTTTCAACGCCGGTTGGAAGGCCTGGCCGAGCGCCACGCCGAAATCGCGGGGCTGCTCGCGGCACCGGAGGCCGCCACGGATGCCGACCGCTTCCGCCGACTCTCGGTCGAATACAGCCAACTGGAACCCGTCGCCGCGGCGTGGCGGGCCTGGGTCCGCAACCGGGACGAACTGGCCGCCACCGAGGCCCTGCTGAAGGACCCGGAACCCGAGGTGCGTGAGCTCGCGGCGGACGAGGCCAACCGGCTGCAGACCGAGAGCGAACGGCTGGAACGGGACCTCCAGGCCCACCTGGTGCCGCAGGATCCGCACGACGAGGCCAACGTGTTTCTGGAGATCCGGGCCGGCACCGGCGGTGACGAAGCGGCGATCTTCGCCGGCGATCTGCTGCGAATGTACAGCCGCTACGCGGAACAGCGGCAGTGGCAGATGGAAATCCTGAACGCCAGCGAAGGGGAGCACGGGGGCTTCCGGGAAGTGATCATCCGGGTGATCGGCCGCGGGGTGTACTCGCGGCTGAAGTTCGAATCCGGTGCGCACCGGGTCCAGCGGGTGCCGGAAACCGAATCCCAGGGACGCATCCACACTTCCGCCGCCACCGTGGCCATCCTGCCCGAACTGGAAGAGGTGGAGAGGCCGGAGATCAACCCGGCGGACCTGCGGGTCGACACCTACCGGGCCAGCGGCGCCGGCGGCCAGCACGTCAACCGCACCGACTCGGCCGTGCGGCTGACCCACCTCCCCAGCGGGATGGTGGTTGAGTGCCAGGACGAGCGTTCGCAGCACAAGAACAAGGCCCGGGCATTGAACCTGCTCGCGGCGCGCCTCTACGAGGCCGAACGCAGCCGGCAGGCCGCGGAGCAGAGCGCCGCGCGGAAGAGCCTCGTGGGCAGCGGCGACCGCTCCGAACGCATCCGCACCTACAACTTTCCCCAGGGCCGCGTCACCGATCACCGGGTCAACCTGACCCTGTACAAGCTGGACGACGTGATGTCCGGAGACCTCGATCCGCTGATCGATCCGCTGACGCACGAGTACCAGGCCGAGCAGCTGGCCGCCCTTGCCGACGACTGACGCGACCACGGTCGGCGACCTCCTCGCCGAATCGCGGTCCCGGCTGCAGCAGGCCGGGGTCGAGCAGGCGGGCTTCGAGGCCCGCCTGCTGGTGGGACACGGGCTGGACCTGAGCGGCGCCAGCCTGATCGCCTTCGGCGAGCGCCCGGTCGCGGCGCAGCAGGCGGAGGTGGTACGCGCTTTGGTCGGCGCACGGATTGCCGGGCAGCCGGTCGCCTACCTGCTGGGCCGGCGTGAGTTCTGGTCCCTTCTGCTGCAGGTGAACGAACACTGCCTGATCCCGCGCCCCGAAACCGAGTTGCTCGTCGAGCGGGCCCTGCAGCACCTGCCTTCAGGTCCGGCGAGGGCGCTGGATCTCGGGACAGGTTCCGGGGCGATCGTGCTCGCGCTGAAGAGCGAGCGCCCACAACTGGAGGCCTGCGCCAGCGACCTCGGCACAGCGGCG
>SKQM01000083.1 GCA_007119005.1 Thioalkalivibrio sp. | reverse complement strand
CGAGAATGCCGTAGGCGACGCCGGGCTGATCCGGAACGCCCTGGATCGTCAACTGGGCCTCGTTCTGATTGAACGCGATACCTGCCACCAACGCCTGCTCCACGCGGCCCTCCTCGGTTGTAATGAGCGTCCCCGGGCCTTCCTCGAAGGAGGACAGCACCCGCAGGGGCACGTTGTACTTGCCGGCGAACTCCACCGAACGGATCTGCAGCACCTTCGACCCGAGACTGGCCATCTCCAGCATCTCTTCGAAGGTGATGCGTTCCAGCCGGCGCGCGTTCTTCACCACGCGCGGATCGGTCGTGTACACGCCATCGACGTCGGTGTAGATCCGGCACTCGTCGGCTTTCAGCGCGGCAGCCAGCGCCACCGCCGTGGTGTCGGATCCGCCGCGGCCCAGCGTAGTGATCGCCCCGGTTTCATCCACGCCCTGGAACCCTGCGACCACCACTACCCGCCCCGCACCCAGATCCTCCCGGATCCGGGCATCGTCGATGCTCTGGATTCGGGCCTTGTTGTGTGCGCTGTCAGTCAGGATGCGCACCTGTCCACCCGTGTACGAACGCGCCGGGCAACCGCGAACCTCGAGCGCCATCGACAGCAGGGCGATCGTCACCTGCTCGCCGGTCGAAAGCAGGACGTCGAGCTCACGACCCTCGGAACGCGGCTGGATCTCGCGCGCCAAACCCAGCAGTCGGTCCGTCTCGCCACTCATCGCCGAAACGACCACCACCAGAGAGTGCCCCTCGCCGCGCAGACGCAGCAACCGCTCCGCAACGCTCTTGATGCGGTCGGGACTGCCGACGGAGGTACCGCCGAATTTCAATACCAGAAGAGACATGGATGACCTTGGGCTCCGATCCGCGCGGATTCTGTCAAAAGTGGGTTGCTGCAGGAAGGAGACCTGCGTTGCGAGGGGGTAATCATACCCATTGTCGAGAAGCTCTTCCTAAGGTCAGACACCCGATCCCGACGGAATGCGCTCACGCACCCAGGCCTCTACCGCCCCCAGTGCCTCGTCCAGCTTGCCCGGATCCTGACCCCCGGCCATCGCCATATCCGGTCGGCCGCCGCCGCGGCCGCCCACCAGCCCCGCGACGAAGCCCACCAGGTCACCTGCCTTGACCAGCGAGGTTTCTTCCTTTGTCACACCGGCGACCAGGCTCACCTTGCCCTCCGGGGTCACCGTGCCCAGCACCACCGCCGACGGACCCAGTTTCTGCTTCAGCTGGTCCACCATATCGCGCATGGCCTTGGGCTCGACGCCTTCGACCCGACCGGCAAGAACCTTCAGCGGACCCACCGCGGCCGCCTGCCCGGCCAGGTCGCTACCGGCCTGGCTCGCAAGCCGCCCACGCAGTGCAGCCACCTCCTTCTCCAGTTCGCGGTTTCGATCCAGCACCGCCTGCACCTTCTCGGGCACCTCGGCACGGCTGCCGCGCAGCAGATCGGCGATGCGCTCCAGCGCATCGACCTGACGATCCATCCAAGCCAGCGCGACTGCGCCCGCGACCGCCTCGATACGTCGTATCCCGGCCGCCACGCCACCCTCGGAGACGATCCGGAAAGCTCCGATATCCCCGGTGCGCTCGACGTGCGTGCCCCCACAGAGTTCGGTTGAGGTGCCGATCCTCAGCACCCGCACATGCTCGCCGTATTTCTCGCCGAACAGCGCAACCGCCCCGGAGTTCAGCGCCGTGTCGATATCCATCAGCCGCGTGTCGGTGGCGTGATTGGCGAGGATCTCGGCATTGACCTGCGCCTCGATGCTGCGCAGCTGCTCCGGCGTCACCGCCTCGAAATGAGCAAAGTCGAAGCGCAGTCGGTCCGCATCGACCAGCGAGCCTTTCTGCTGGATATGCGGCCCGAGCTGGTCGCGCAGCGCCTTGTGCAGCAGATGGGTCGCCGAGTGGTGGCGTCGGATCGCCTCGCGACGGGGCCCGGCCACCGATGCACGCAGACTCATCCCGGTCACCAGGCGTCCTGCGCGTACCTGCCCCACGTGCAGATGCGCGTCGCCCTGCTTGCGGGTATCGGAGACTTCGAAGCGGATGCCAGACGCCATCAGCGACCCCACATCACCAACCTGCCCGCCGGACTCGGCATAAAACGGGGTCCGGTCCAGCACCACGATCCCCTCCTCGCCGAGGTCGAGAGCCTCGACCGGGCGTCCGTCCCGGAGCAGCGCGACCACGCTTCCCTCATCCTCGAGCCGGTCGTAGCCGCAGAACTCGGTGCTGACGTCCAGCGCCTCCGCGTTGGCGCTGCCCATGGTGAAGTGGCTCGCCGCACGCGCGCGGCTGCGCTGCACCTCCATCGCCTTCTCGAATCCGTCGAGGTCCAGCGCCAGCCCACGCTCGCGGGCGATGTCTCCCGTCAGATCCACCGGGAAACCATAGGTGTCGTAGAGCAGGAAGATGGTCTCGCCTGGAATCGTCGAACCTTCCAGCCGAGCGAGGTCTTCTTCCAGGATGCGAACGCCTTTTTCAAGCGTTTCGTGAAACTTCATCTCCTCTTTTCTGAGAACCTGCTGCAGGTTTTCCTGCCCTTCGGCCAGTTCCGGATAGGCGTCACCCATCGTGGCCACCAGCGCAGGGATCAGGCGATGCAGGAAGGGTTCCGAACAACCCAGCTTGTGGCCGTGCCGGGACGCACGCCGGACCACACGCCGCAGCACGTAGCCACGCCCTTCGTTGCCCGGCATCACGCCGTCGAGGATCAGGAAGGCGATCGAGCGGATGTGGTCCGCAATCACCCGCAGCGAGGCGGACTCGAGGTCCTTCGTGCCAACCGCCTCGGCAGCGGCTTCGATCAGGTCGCGGAAGAGGTCGATTTCGTAATTGGAGTGCACGCCCTGAAGTACTGCCGCGAGACGCTCCAGTCCCATGCCCGTGTCTACCGAGGGATGGGGCAGCGGGGTCAGGTTTCCGGCGCTGTCGCGGTCGTACTGCATGAAGACCAGGTTCCAGATCTCGATGTAGCGGTCGCCGTCCTCTTCCGGCGTTCCAGGCAGCCCCCCGGAAACGCTGGGGCCGTGATCGAAGAAGATTTCGGTGCAGGGTCCACAGGGTCCGGTGTCGCCCATCTGCCAGAAGTTGTCCGAGCCGCCGCCCGGCTTGTCCCCGATCCGGATCACGCGCTCCGGTTGCAGGCCGATCTCGTCGATCCAGACCGAGTAGGCGTCGTCGTCAGTTTCGTAGACCGTCACCCAAAGACGGTCAGCTGGAATGCCGATGGTCTCGGTGAGGAATTCCCAGGCATAGGCAATGGCTTCGCGCTTGAAATAGTCGCCGAAGCTGAAGTTGCCGAGCATCTCGAAGAAGGTGTGGTGGCGGGCGGTGTAGCCGACATTTTCGAGGTCATTGTGCTTGCCGCCCGCCCGCACGCAGCGCTGGCTGCTGGCCGCCCGCGTGTACGGGCGCTTCTCCCGCCCGAGAAAGACGTCCTTGAACTGCACCATGCCGGAGTTGGTGAACAGCAGGGTCGGATCGTTGCCCGGGACCAGCGGGCTCGAAGGGACCTCGACGTGCCCGTTTCGCACGAAAAAATCGAGGAATCGCCGGCGGATTTCAGCGCTTTTCATGAACGTCCGGTGCGTGTGTTGCGGAAAGGCACAGGGTACCACGCGAATGCAACACTTGCGCGCATTTCACCCCTGTTTCTGCACGCTTTCTTCCCAGTCCGCGAGCGCTTTGCGACTCACTCCTGGGGGAAAGCCACGCTGGGTCAGATGGCGCAGTATGCGCGCGATATCGGCGCCCGTTTCCGGCGGTTCCGGGAAGTGGCGGCGGGCCTGCCGAAGCGCACGTTCGACCCAGTCGGCATCCAGCTCGGCCAGCGCCCGCTCGACCGCGGAGCCATCGACACCGTGTTGCGCAAGCTCCGCGCGAATGCGCAGCTCGCCGTAACCCTGATCGGCGCGGTGGCGCGCCAGCGATGCCGCGAAACGCTCGTCGCTCAGGTAGCCCTCACCCTGGAGCCGCTCCAGCGCCGGGGTGATCAGTGCTGCCGCGAACCCGCGCTGGTCCAGTTTCCGGCGCAACTCCAAGGCGCTGTGCTCGCGGCGCGCGAGCAGGCGCAGCGCGGCCGCGTAGGCCGCGTCCGGATCATCCTTCGGCGTTTTCCGGCTCTGTGGCCGCATGCTGGCGGTTGGGCAGGTAGATCGCCCGCAGCTTCTGCTCGATCTCGCCTGCGAGCTCCGGGTTTTCCTTCAGGAACTGCCGTGCGTTTTCCTTCCCCTGCCCGATACGCTCACCGTTGCAGCTGTACCACGCCCCGGCCTTGTCGATCAGGCCCTCCTTCACGCCCATTTCGAGCACTTCACCCAGCCGCGAGATGCCTTCGCCGTAGAGGATCTCGAAATGGGCCTCCTTGAACGGTGGCGCCATCTTGTTCTTGACCACCTTCACGCGGGTCTCGTTGCCGATGACCTCGTCGCCCCGCTTGATCGCGCCAATCCGGCGGATATCCATTCGCACCGAGGCGTAGAACTTCAGCGCGTTGCCCCCGGTCGTCGTCTCCGGGCTGCCAAACATCACGCCGATCTTCATCCTAATCTGGTTGATGAAAATCACCAAGGTGTTTGATCTTTTGATG